>CAJTLR010000005.1:62212-97832 GCA_910577185.1 uncultured Acetatifactor sp. | reverse complement strand
TATAGGGACAGTCTGCGCTTTTTTATCCCCCGCAAGATTCTGTTTCATAGTAAAACGGTATGCACTGCCCGGACCAGAACTCAAAAACTGTGCAGCAATAGGAATCCCTCCGCGTCCATGCTCCACGATTTCGCGCTTTCTCCAGGTATTATTCATCACATAAGTACCCGTCTGATCGTAGAAGGTGACATTAAAGAAATCGCTGTCCTCATAATCGTCAAGATTACTCCATGTAGCATAATAGCGACGGGAATCATCAATTTCATACATTTTCCACTCCAGTCCCCCGGGAACCGGCAGCGGCGGAGCATTTTCTCCTGTATATTCAAAAACATCCGACACCACAAACGGACTGTCCGCGTACGCAACATTATCCCCCACGGCTGCCACTGTAAAGGAATAAAATCCGTTTTCTTCCAGATTTGGCACAATGTTCCATACAATCTCTTCTCTCCCACTGGCAGAACCGCCGAACCTCACAAGTTCATCATAGTACCAGTCACTGTCATCCGGCTCCGGCAGATCTGCTGTATCTCTTTTGTACAGCCTTAAATAGAACTGGACTTCATCTCCCACACCCGACTCCGGTACATTTTTCCATATCACGTTTCCGGTCTCTCCCTCCCAGCGGGGGTTTTCCGGTGCCGGCAGAACGGTTAGCTCTGCTCCCCCACCTGTGCTTTCCGTCCCGTTTCCATTCCGCAGGGCTGGAAGTCCCGCCTTACAGCATCCTATCAGAACAAGCAGGAGTACCACTGCAGCCGCGCCCACAACCTTTCTGTCCGTAAGGAAAAAAGCCTGCCTTACCTTCCGTGCCGACTGATACCGCTTATCCGGATCCAGATTCATGCATTTCCGGATCACACTTTTATAATGGGATTTCCAGCGTTTTCCCTCTGAGAGCTGGTCCAGCGTTACTCCCAGAGCGTAAATATCGGTCCGCTCATCGGTCTGGGAAAAACCATACTGTTCCGGCGGTGCATACCCTTTGGTTCCCAGCAGTTTCGTATCCTGCTCCACCCCCTCCCTGGGCATGCGCGACGCATCAAAGTCGATAAGACAGACATGTCCCTTTTCCGTAAATATAATATTGGATGGCTTGATATCCCGGTGAATAATACCGTTTCCGTGCAGAAACTCCAAAACGGAACACAGTTCTCCCACAATCTTCCGGAACTGTTTCTCCGAAAAATCCACTGCGCCGCATGACTGTCCCTCTATATATTCCTCCACCACAACGGTGGACTCCTCTGAGACCGTTACTTCATACAGCTTCGGCAGACAAGGATGCTGATAATCCTGCAGTGTTTGATAAGGCATATGCTTTCCGTTCAGTATCTTACGGATAAAAAGCTTCTCTCCACCCTTCTCCCGCACCAGGTACACGGCACTTTTCTCGCTTTGCTTCAGACATTTTATTTCTTCATATTCCATCCTTTTCATCTCCATGATCTTGTACATTCAGATAATCTTATCTGCGATAAATTTCTTACTTTTAAGACTTTTTGGGGCTTTATCAAATTTTTTTCACAACACTTTTTCCTAATTTCTTACTTCTGTTTTCTTTTTACTGCTTTCTTTCTTCTAATTTCTTTTCCTGATTTCTTTTTTCTGCTTTCTTTCTTTTAATTCCTTTTCCTGATTTTCTTTTCTGCTTTCTTTCTTTTAACTTCGTTTCCTGATTTTCTTTTCTACTTTCTCTCTTTTAATTTCTTTTTTTGATTTCCTTTTTCAATTTCCGTTTCTAATTTCTTTATCCGATTTCTTTTCTAAATTCTTTTTTCTAAATTCTTTTTCCAGATTGTTGTACCACTGTTTTTTTGATATAATGTACCATGGTAACGAGGAAATCTGATCTGCGAAGCAGATCACGAGCGCGCAGCGCGGCAGACGCGCAGCGGCTGGATTTTCGAGTCTACTACCACGCCACACACATACCATTGGCTCCCTAAACACGAGCCTACTACCACACCCCGGGCACACACGCCCCCTAAACCCAGACCCAGTACCCACAACTACGACCCGCTCCCGGAGAAGAAACACATGGAAAGAAAATCTACCGACGAACTGCGTCATGAAATCAAATCAGCAACAGACATTGAAGACTTTCTCAAAAATAACCGGCAAAATATGGCACTGGACACATTGTCCGGGCACCTGCATGCCCTCTTATCCCGCAAGGGACTCAGCCGGGCAGACGTAGTACGCAACTCCCTGCTAAACCGGACTTATGTGTACCAGATATTTTCCGGAGACAAAACCCCCTCCCGTGACAAATTAATTGCCATAGCATTCGGCCTGCATCTATCTGAAGAAGAAACGCAATTCCTGCTGAGATTATCCAAAAATCCGGAACTGTACGCAAGAGATGGACGGGATGCCGTGATCTTGTTTGCGCTCCAGCGCAATAAATCCATCCTTGAGGTCAATGATATCCTATTTAAGCAGGGGTACAAACCCCTGGGCGTCCCGGAAGAATAAATCCCGGCAGCCCTGGCAGTATCATTCTTCAGTATTCTCCGGACTTATACCCACGTGGGCTTCTGGTCCTTGTGGGTAAAATTCTGCATTCTCGCCTGAAACTCTCCAAGCCTGCGTTCATAATAATCTTTCTGCTTCTCTGAAAGTTTTCCGGCCATGGAAAATTCCTCAAAAAGCGTTTCAAATTCTTTCAGGTTCAGCTGTGCTGCGTCTTTATAATTATTCTCAAAATTCATCTGAATCCGCTCCAGCTTTTCATCCAGCTGTGCGGTTACATTTGCTTTTTTTCCCCAAAAAAACATCCTTCCAGTCTCCCTCCCGCAACGGACTTTTTCCCAATTTAAAAAGCGTATAAAGTATCCCCTGCGCGAAACGGTACACCTTATACGCTTTCCCCCTCTCTTACGATACACTATTTTTCCAGCATTTCCTTCAGCACTTCCTTTGCCTTTTCCAGCTGGTTGTCATAATGATCTTCACTGTTATAATAGGTCTCACCGTCAAATTCGCATAATACATCCGGCTCGATACCGATGCCATGTATATTGTTGCCATTGGGCGTGTAATATGCGCTTATGGTGATTTTAACCGCGGAGCCGTCACGGAATGGAATGATCTGCTGGACAATCCCCTTGCCAAAAGTGGTCGTTCCCACCAGTGTACCCAGTTTGTAATCCTTGATGGCTCCGGCCATAATTTCGGATGCGCTGGCCGAGTTCATATCCACCAGCACCACCAGGGGCACATCCAGTTCTTTCTTTCCGTCACAGCTATATTCCGATCTTTTTCCGTTTTTGTCTTCCGTGTATACCACCAGACCCTCCGGAAGAATCATCTGGGCCATCTCCACCACTGCGTTCAGGTTTCCTCCCGGATTTCCCCTCAGGTCCAGAATCATTCCCTTCATGCCGTCACTTCTGGCAGAAGACAGCGCATTTTCAAACTGCTCTACCGACACATCATCAAATTCTGTTATCTGGATATACGCCATGCCATCTTCCAGCATGGAGTATTCCACCGTTGGCGTCTCCACTTTTCGCCGCGTGACACTGACTTCCAGGTAATCCGAGGCTCCCTCCCGGATAATCGTTAAATTCACATCCGTATTTTCGGGCCCCTTGATCAGGGAAACCACTTCCGTCAGGTTCAGGCCATAGGCAGAGACCCCATCCACTTCATAGATCAGATCGTTGGCACGCAGATCCACTTCCTCTGACGGGGCTCCGGCAATCGTTCCGCTGATCTTGGGCAGTCCGGTGGCCGCATCCAGGCTGATGTAAGCCCCAATGCCGTAATAGACTCCCTCTGTCTGTTCCATCAGCGCCGTCAGCTCCTCTGCCGAGTAATACTCCGAATAAGGATCCCCCAGCGCCGCCAGCATTCCCCGATAGATGCCATCCTGCACCTCTTCATCCGTAACTTCATGCAGATAGAAATACTTGTCAATTGTGCTTTCCAGCATCTGCATCTTGCCCAGCACCGATTCGTCAATGGCAGAGCCTTCCAGAAAATCCAGCTGCTCCGACTTCTGCTGCCCTGACTCCACAATGTTCTGTACATAAAGTCCCAGATAGCAGATGGCAAAAATCAGCAAAGCCCCTGCAATTCCCGTAACCAGCCCGCCGATAAACAAACCTTTTCCACTGCCCCGCTCCGGCTTCCGGGACATGGGCTGCTGCCCGTTAGGCCAGGCGGTCTGGTATGTTCCGCCATATTCATCCTGGCTCCCCTGTTCCTGGGAATTTCCCCCGCCGGAAGGGGTAATGCGGTCAAAATACCCGTTATTTTCGTCCATAGATTCCTCCTGTTCCAATACGCATCCATCCACAGCGTTTTCGGCCGGTCAATTCCCATTTCCTGCCGTGTCCGGAAACACTCCGGCGCATGTGGACAGATACTGCTTTTTACAATAACAGTTCTCAGGGAGTGATATATCCTTCCCCCATTACTGCCCCAGATATCCCCAGGGGGATACATAAGAGCCGTTCAGCCTGACGCTGAAATGGAGATGATTTCCTGTGGAGCGCCCGGTACTTCCCACCGCAGCAATGGTTGCACCCTTTGCAACCACATCGCCCTTCTTTACATACAGCGCAGAGGCATGCATGTAAATAGTATACAGTCCATCCCCGTGATCTATAAAAATATAATTTCCCATGGTAGGGCTGTACGCAGCCGATACCACTTCCCCTTCATAAGCCGCATAAATGGCAGTTCCCCCGGGAGCGGCAAAATCGATCCCATTGTGAAACTGCTCTACCCCCAGGGTCGGATGAATACGCATTCCGTAATCGTCCGATACCCTGGTGTATGTCGCCAGCGGAAACTGGAACACTCCGCCGTCGTATGTCCTCGGATTACTATTCTCTGCCAGCAGACGCTTTTTTTCCTCTGCCACGGCAGCTTCCAGCTGTTTTATTTCCTGTTCCTGGGCCTTCAGCTCCTCTTCGTATTCCCGAATTGCTTTCTCTTTATTGCTGATGTCTGTCTCGTATCTTATAATATCACTGTTTTTCTGTTCAATCAACTCTTCCAGGTTCTTTTGTTCTATTTCCACATTTTCCCTGGTTTCATCCAGTATTTCCTTTTCCAGTTCCAGTTCATCTTTGCACAGCTGCACATACTCTCTCGCAGCCTTGTAGTCCTGCCACATTTTATGGTCGGACGCAACCATCTTTTCCACAAAATCCATTTTGTTCAGAAAGTCCCCGATGCTTCTTGCCCCCAGCAGTAAGTCCAGAACACTGGGCGTTCCGTTTTCGTATACTACCCTGACGCGGACCGCCATGGCCTCTTTCTGTGAGGTTTCTCTTTCCTGCGCCTGCTCCAGCTCTGCCTGTGCCTGCAGGATCTCCTCTTCTTTCACACCGATCTGCTCTTTCAGTTCGGCAATCTTCTCCTCAATCACTTTCAGGCTTTCGTCAAGGGCCTGCACATATTTCTTCAAATCTTCTTTCTGGCTCTCCAGATTTTTCTTGATTTCTTTTAAATTGCTCAGTCCGTCTTTTAAAGCCTCTTTCTCATCCTTTTTCTGAGAAAGCTGCTGCTCTTTTTCTTTGATGCTTTCCGATGTCACGGATCCTGACCGGGATGCATACACCTCCACCGGCGCTGCCACCAGTCCCAGAACAATACACAATATCAGGCAACCCGCAGCCCGGGATACGAATCTGCCTCCCCGGCTGCAGTAAATTGATTTTTTCCCCATACGACTCTCGCTCTTACACATGCAAATGTTTCCTGACCGTGGTAATACTTCCCAGAAATCCGATTCCCACGCCTACAGCCACTGACACCGGCATCAGTACACCAAATACCTCCTCCACCGGCAGGAATGCAAAAAAACTGCTCAAAATGGAAAATCTTTCCATAATATATGTCAGGGCATAATTATAGATCGCATAAATCAGCCACAGCGGCAGCATCGCCCCCAGAAGCCCGATCAGCATACCCTCCAGCACAAAAGGGGACCTGACAAAAAAGTCCGTTGCACCGATATATTTCATGATGTTGATCTCTTCGGAACGGACGGAAATTCCCACCGCCACAGTATTGCTGATCAGGAAAATACTTACCGCCAGCAATATGACGATAATACCCACGGATACATATGCGATCAGAAGGTTGACGCCGCTCAGCGTATCAGCCGTCAGCGCCGAGTGGTTGACCTTACGTACCTCCGGAATGGACTCCAGCCATGTGACCAGCGCGTTCTGCATGGAAACATCATTCAGAAAAACTTCATAGCTGTCGTCACCTTCCAGCGGATTTTCCAGAAATCCGATGGCATAGGCATTAAAATCCTCCCCGAATTCTTCTTTGGTAAACGAATCCCAGGCTTCTTCATCCGAAATAAACTTAACCGCCAGCACCTCCGTGCGGTTGGCTATCATCTGGCCGATCTCTTCTATCCGTTCATCCGTCGGAATCTGCCCTTCCTCATGGCTTCCGCAGAAAATATCATTCTCGCTGTGGAAAAACACGGTTACGGAAACGCCTTCCTCCGCTTTCATCACAATACTCTGAAAATTCCTCACAACCGCGTAGAATAGGCCAAACAGAAACAAGCAGGCGGCGATGGTAGCCACAGAGGCCAGGGAATACCATTTGTTGCGGAAGATATTGACAAATCCCTGCCTTATGGTGTAAAACAATGTGCTAATCTTCATCGATGTACTCGCCTCCCTCCTCGTCACTGATGATAACGCCCCGTTTCATGGTCACCACCCGCTTATGCATGGCATTCACAATTTCCCTGTTGTGCGTCACTACCAGAACCGTAGTCCCCTTCTGGTTGATCTCTTCCAGCAGAGTCATGATTTCCCATGAATTTTTGGGATCCAGATTACCGGTAGGCTCATCTGCCAGCAAAATGGAGGGTTTATTTACCAGCGCCCTGGCCAGCGCCACCCGCTGCTGTTCCCCGCCCGACAGCTGGTTCGTCTTTGCCTTGTATTTGCCGGCAAGTCCTACAGTCGCCAGGACCGTAGGCACATTTCTCCTGATTTCCTTGACGGGAGTCTCAATAATGCGCTGGGCAAAGGCCACATTTTCATATACATTTCTGTCATTCAGCAGACGGAAGTCCTGGAATACGACTCCAAGATTACGGCGGAATTTCGGAATCTGCCTGTGCTTCAGCTTTGCCAGGTCACTTCCCATGACATAGACATTGCCGCTGGAAGCTGTCAGCTCCCGCAGAAGCAGTCTGATCAGTGTGGATTTCCCGGACCCGCTGTCTCCCACAATAAATACAAATTCTCCCTTGCCGATCCCAAGGGTGATTCCGTTGAGGGCAGGATTGCCCTTGGAATAAACCTTGGTCACATTATCCAGAAAAATAATGCCGTTATCTTCAATAAATTGCTCCCGTTTTCTCCACGACAGCTCCTTTTTGCTCATCGTCTTCCTCCATCCGCACTGCAGTCATTCCTAATAATCCACATTTTCCATATATTTCATATATTTCACCACCATAAGCGCTATCCTGAACGTAATGGCATCCTCAAAAACCCGCAAATCCAGTCCCGTACTTTTCTGCAGTTTGTCCAGACGGTATACAAGGGTATTTCTATGAATGAAAAGCTGCCGGGAAGTCTCCGACACATTCAGGCTGTTCTCAAAAAACTTATGCACTGTTCCCAGGGTTTCCTCGTCAAATTCATCGGGGCTTTTTCCCCCGAAAATCTCACGGATAAACATTTTGCACAATGGTATGGGCAGCTGGTAAATCAGCCTTCCGATTCCCAGCTCACTGTAGGCGATAATCTCCCTGTCCTGAAAAAAGATTTTACCCACATCCAGGGCCATTTTCGCCTCTTTATAAGAACGGCTTACCTCCTTGATCTCCTGAACCACCGTTCCATACGCGATGCGGCTCTCTTTCACACCTTCTTTTTTCAAAAATGCCCAAAGCTGCCGGGATGATTTTTCCATCTCCTTCATGGCATCCCCATCTGCCAGTTCCTTCACTATAATTACATTATTTTCATCTACTTCGGTGACAAAATCCTTGCTGCTGCCGTTAAAATACGTTCTGGCAAGCTCCAGCACATTATTATCCCGCCCGGTCACCGATTCCACAATCAGTACCACCCTTGGCATATCGGTCTGGATATGCAGTCTCTTGGAACGACTGTAAATATCCACCAGCAGCAGATTATCCAGAAGAAGATTCTTGACAAAATTATCCTTATCAAGACGCTCCCGGTAAGCCACCAGAAGATTCTGAATCTGAAATGCCGCCATTTTGCCGACCATGTACGCATCTTCGTCGGCGCCCCCCGCCACCAGCACATATTCCAGCTGCTGGTCGTCGAATATCTTAAAAAACTGGTATCCATGTATTTCCTGGGAGTCCGCAGGAGATGTTGCAAATTCAGCCGCCGCTTTCCCGTTGCTGCTCATGTCAGTGGTGGACGCCACCTCTTTCCCATCCACGTCCATAACACAAAACTCGACCCGGGCAATGTTTTTCAGTCCATCAATTGTATTCTGTAAAATTTGATTTGATATCATAAAACCCCACTCCTTCTGACATTATGGCCAACCCTGCTGCTATTTTCTGCTCCTATACTTACAAATGTACAAAAAATAAGGAAAAAAAGCAATAGGATTTTATGATTTTTCACAAAAAGACTACCTGAAGTATTCCCTCAGGCAGTCTTCCAGACAATTCATACAACGCAAACCGCCGTATTCAGATGCGTATGTCAATATTTGCCCCCACATTTGGATTAACGCTCAACTCCATGGCTGCATCTATCATCTGCACCATTCCGGCCGCCAGCTGCTCATTTGTATCCAGCGCCTTGCCCAGCACGGCCGTGCCGATCTGCGGCATCGCGGAAACATTCATCAGTGCTGTCGATACACCTGCTATATCCATACTATACCTCCATTCCCATTCCGGGCAACCCCGGAAACTCTAAATCCCCTAAACTGCTCCGTTTCTAAACCCCCATGCGGCCAGCCGCACCAGCATCCATAAAAGCCCGGAGGTTTTGATGATGCACACAAACCGCAAGAGCATGCGGTTTGGCGCACTGCTAGCTCCCTACTGTCCTGTCGGCCCTATACTTGTCCGTTCCTGCCCACAGCCAGAGCTGCTCCCCCTCTTGTTCCAGGCGGAAAACAATCCCGTCCCTGTCCGTCTCCGAAATCAGGCAGGTTTCATTTTCCTTTCGCGGATCACATACAAGGGGCACAACGGGGTATTCCTCATGGTCTGTGGTAAATAACAGTACGTTTTCCTCATTGACGGCTTCCAGGCATATCCTGTTGAAAATAGCATCCTCTCCTTCTGCCGTAAAACAAGTTCCCACCAGGCGGGGCCAAAGAGTTCCCGGGGAGGGATATCCGCTGTTTTTCTGACAGAAAGCCTCGCCCCACCTGATGTAGTAGATGTTCCCGTTATATTCCTCCGCCAGAATTTTGTCATACTCCCCTTTTGCAAAGCATTTCCCATCCCACTGAAAATCGCTTAATTCTTCTTCCTTTATCCAGGTTCCGCCCGCTTCCAGAATTTCCGTATTCAACGTATTTTTGCAAACGGAAAAACGATAGGCCCTGCAGCTGCCGTATGCCAGTCCGCTGTATTTGCGGGAAATATCCGGAGGCACATTCTCTTCCATACCCGGCTCCCCGGCAGCAGAGGATTGTGCCGGTTCCACAGATTCCCCACTTTCGGCGCTGCCTGCCTCTACAGATTCTTCAATTTCCGCACCTCCTCCGGACTCCTGTGGTTTCCGGTCAGCCCCGGCTTTGTCTCCGTGTTCAGCTTCTCCCTTCCGCTCCTCTTCCATGATCCTCAGGGCTTCCCTTCCGATATCTTCCAGCACCTCAAGCAACCAGACATCTCCGTCACTGGTAGCCGCAACAGCCAAGGACAGCCTCCGGGCAGGACTCACCAGAAGGTAACTCTCAAACTGCTCCGTACCGCCGTCCTTTACCACCGCCCCTTCTCCCAGCGGGATTCCTCAGGATATTTTAACATATCGGAATACACTTTACCAGACTTTCCGGCAATTTTCCATTTTCTTAATAATTTGTATTTCATTTCCTAATGGCCTGTTCTGCGGATTTGTTCTGCCCCGATTTCGATCTTCCCTGCTTTCAGCAATCCTCCTATCGCACGTTTGAACTCGTTTTTGCTCATCCCAGTCTCCTGCCTGATCCGTTCCGGCGATGCCTTTTCACTGAAAGGCAGGCTTCCGCCGTAACTGTCCATAAGCGCAAGAAGCGCTTCCCCGTCCTTGTCCATCTGCAGATAAGCCTTATCCCTGATACTCAGGTTCAGTTTGCCGTCTTCCCGCACCTGAACCACCCTTGCAGACACATCTTTTCCCAGTTCCACATTTCCATATAGCTCTTTTTTGGAAATCAGGGCCGAATACTGGTTATCCACCGCCACAAACGCGCCGAAATTATCGCTCATCTCATACACACGGCCCGTAACCTTGTCGTCTTTGCCATAAGGGCTGTCCGTGCGCAGATTGTCATACACATTCATGGTGGCGCAGAGCCGGTCACTTTTATCTATGTAAAGGGACACCAGTACTTTCTCTCCCTGCTCCACTTTCCCGCGCTGCTGTTTAAAGGGAAGCAGCAGGTCTTTCTCCAGTCCCCAGTCCAGAAACGCTCCGAATTTCCCCACCTGCGCCACTGTCAGCTCCGCAATCTCTCCCATCACAAGAAGCGGCTGTCTGGTGGTTGCAATCAGTCTGTCCCTGGAATCGCGGTAGATAAACACATTCAGCGTGTCTCCCATCTGGCTCTGGTCCGGCACCTGCTTTTTCGGCAGGAGTACCTTCTCCTCCCCCTCTTCCTGGGAAACCGCCAGATATACACCAAATTCCACCTGTTTCACAATGACCAAATCCTGTTTTTCGCCCAAACGAATCATACCAAATCTCCATTTCCGACCAATGTCTTATTTCTATATTTTACCGCCGGCCCTGGCCGGTTATTTACGCGTAAACTCCACCGTGGCATAAGGCCTGTTTCCGCCATCCCCCAGCACCACAATCACCATTCCCTCCCCGGCCGTCACGGAAGGAACCAGAACGTCATCCAGAAATGCCTGCCTTTTATATTCCGCCCGGATCTGGCCGGTCACAAAATCTTCCGGCAGATAATCCATGGCTATGTTGATAAACTGCTGGTTGTTTACATGATGATTGGTGTCCAGATGGTGTATTTTCACCGTCACCGGTTCTTTTTCCTCCCCTCCCGGCGGTACGGCAATCTTCCGCGGCCCATAATCCATCTCCAGCTTTTCTCCCAGCCGGTATCCCTTCAGCATATCTTCCGTGATCATCTCCGGACGGCCTGTATGGATATCCAAAAGGCTCCAGAGGGAATTCGCCCTGGCCACAAATTCTCCCTTTTCGTCCCACATGGCAAAATTCCGGTATCCCAGAAAACCTTTCATATCGTATGGCTGTGTTCCCACCGTCACCTTTTCACATAAGCCGGGATAGCGTTCCACCACAATCTGCCACGCGGACAGCACCCATGCCAGATGCCTTTCCCGCAGATACTCCAGCCCCAGTCCCAGATCCTCCGAATGAAAATTGGAGCAATCTTGAAAATAGTTGATAAGGGAAGCCATGGTAAGCTTCCCCTCGCTGTCCGTCTCGCTGTATCTGATTCTGCTTTCAAAAGTATACATACAAAAACCTTTCCGCCTCCGTACATCTCATCCGGCACAAAACCGCGTCCCGGCATTCCTGCCAGGTCACAAGGGATGGTCTCCATAATGGAAATATCCGGGTCCGCAGACATGTCTCTCTGCCTTCCGGTTCCGTGCCGGTTTCGTTTTACATAAACAGCTGCGCGATAATCATCACCGTCCAGAACAGAACGTAAATCAGCATTCCCACGTTCAGAATGACTGTGCGGAACTTCTGTCCCCTGGGGATCACTGCCTTTTCCTTATCACAGACAAATTTCTTCTTTGCCAGACATACAATGAGCAGGATGCCTCCCGCTATCATCATGCCGAACACAAACAGACTAAATGCCGCATAGGCCAGGATTCCCGTCAGGTTATGCTGTACATAGACCGTCATGCCCTTCCAGTCCATTTTCTGCATAAGCTCTTCATACTCGGTCAGGTCAATCATCCTCATCAGCCAGGAACTGACGATGCCTCCCACAAAGTTAATCATCATATGAAGCGCAATGGTAATCTTTAAATTACCGGTTTTCACATATAAAAAGGCAAGAAACAAACCGAGCACAAACGCATACACAAACTGGTTCAGGTTCCCATGAAACAGTCCGAACATCAGTCCCGATACCATGACCGCCACTCCCTGGCCGTAGCGGACGGTTTTATCCACAATCAGTTTGCGGAAAACATATTCCTCCATAATGGGAGCACAGATTACCATATAAACAGCCATCAGCCACATATTGACTGACGATGTCGCATCCAGCAGCACATTCGGAACGGCGCTTCCCTTTAACATGCCGATGACCGCCGTAATAATATTACCCAGTATATTCGTGATATATACAATCGCATAACACATAATGGCTGCCACAATAAAATGTCCTGCCTTCATCCCATGCCGCTCCGGCACCTGGCCCGGAATTCTTTTTACCAGCATGATCAGCACCGGCATTCCGATCAGATACATGGGCAGCATGGACAAGGTGAGGACAATATTGGCGTCTGTCAGCCACTCCGGTTTCAAAAAACGAACAAGAAGCGTGGGGACCAGCTGTGCCGCATAGATCACTATCGTCCCGATAACATATACTCCTCCCAGCCTGGAAAACGTCTTCCTCGCCGCCTTTACTTCCTCTTCCCGCCCGGGCAGCCTTCCTTTGTCCATGGCTTCATATGTTTCTTCCATTATTACCTGACCCCCATTCCTTTTTATATCTTAACCAGTTTACCATAAATAAAAAGATTTGTATAGCAAATATCCAAAAATCAGTTGACTTACAGCACACCGTCTGGTAAGATGAAAGGCATGTAATAGGGAGTAGCTTGCATGCGGCAGCATGTAACATATTTTCGTCAGTACGGGAACAAGGTTCCCCGGAGTATGTTGATACAGAAGCGAGACTTTTACTGTCATATTCTATGCAGTAGAAGTTTCGCTTTTTCTGCATATATCAAAAGGAGGAAAATATCATGCTTTTTCTTTATGTGCTGTTGCTCACCGCCGGCTTTACCGCCCTGATCAAGGGCGCCGGTCTCTTCGTGGATGGAAGCGCCGCCCTGGCCAAAAACTTCAGGGTGCCGGGATTAATAATCGGACTCACAATCGTCGCCGTGGGAACAAGCGCCCCGGAACTTGCAGTCAGTATAACCGCGGCAGTCCAGGGTGCTAACGAAATAGCCCTGAGCAATGTGGTGGGCTCCAATATTTTCAATCTTTTATGCGTGCTGGGACTCTGTGCCGTCATTCATCCGGTATCCGCAGAAACAAAAGTGTTAAAAAGAGACTTTCCCATTTCCATTCTGTCCACGATTCTTGTGTTTGCGGCCGCCGGAGCAGGTTCTGTCTTCTCGGGACGGCTCTGGAAGACCGGAATGGATGCCAATGCCGGAAGCGTGGGCCAAATCACCGGCATACTTTTGGTCGTTCTGCTTCTGGGCTACATTGTTTATCTTGTCATGGATGCCAAAAAACATCCGGAAGCAGAAAGCCCCTCCGGGAAACAGCCCCTCTGGAAATGCATGCTTCTGATGGCATCAGGCCTGATACTGATTATCGCAGGCGGGCAGATTGTTGTATACAGCGCCAAAGAAATTGCAAGATTCCTCGGCATGACCGAGACCCTGATCGGACTCACAATTGTTGCAGTCGGCACATCCCTCCCGGAACTGGTAACCTCCGTCATCGCCGCCCGGAAAGGAGAAACCGGACTTGCCGTAGGAAATGTGATCGGCTCCAATATCTTTAATCTGCTGTTTATCCTGGGGATTTCTGCCATCATTCATCCCGTGGCAGTGAATGCCGCATCCGTTTACGATATCGGAATCCTTATTTTTGTCAGCCTGCTGACCTATGTGTTTTTGCTTAGCGCCAGGACCCTGAAACGTACCGAAGGTATGCTTCTGCTCATGCTGTACATTGCAGACGTGCTTTTTGCCATTATCAGGTAGCGCCTGAAAATTTTGTCGCATCCTAATCCCCTCAGCGGACAAGGTGATAGCAGAATCTCCCCATGCGCTGTTCCCCGGCCGCCTGAAGGGGATGCAGGCTGCTCACTGCAGCCCCTGCTTTTGCAGGGTATACATACTCGCAAACAATCCATTTTTCTCCATCATATAGTACTAATGGAACATCCGGTGTCGATTTTTACAAGCACATTACTGAATGGCGCCCGAATATTATCCAATTTAAAGGAAGCTGTCGTCATAAAAGAACCGCCGATTCCTACTTGTGTCGGGCTCATTTCTATCGCAATATATTTATTCATCATATACTACCCCGTCTTCCAATTCTGCGCTGTCAA
Source organism: uncultured Acetatifactor sp. (assembly GCA_910577185.1). Classification (GTDB taxonomy): domain Bacteria; phylum Bacillota; class Clostridia; order Lachnospirales; family Lachnospiraceae; genus Acetatifactor. The sequence goes on along the minus strand of CAJTLR010000005.1, from coordinate 83,372 downwards.
AGAAAACCGGGGTAATCGCTTTTTCCTGTTGGAACCATTTTGTATATTCTTCCGTATTTCCGCTGCCAAAGTATACCAATGTCCCCTCTACATCATTATCAGCCAATAATTCTGTATCCAACAAAATCATACAAGTATCCAGAATACCACTTAGTTGTGAAACCCGGACCCGCATATCCTTGTGCAAATCATTTATTGTGTACTTCTGTTTTGTCAGAATCATACGGATTCCCCTTCCTTTCCCCTAATCCGCCCCAAAACCTATCCTATACTGTTTGCTTTCCTCGGTAATCCTATCCATGAACCTTCCTCAGCTCCTCCAGAAACTCTTCCTTATCATCGCTCCTTGCGGAAAAGCTCTATCGGCTTTGCCTCCTGGAGAATGGATATTGTAACATCCTCTGCCTTTATAGTATCTACCGTCTTTCCATAAGACTTATAGAGGCAGGCATATGCCAGCGTTTTATAAAAGGTATCTATATCCAAAGATCTTCCGGAGATTTATACTCCATGATACTATAGGAACCGCTTCGCGAACCCTGTAATCCAAATTCTATTATACCCTTTAAAAAGTTTTCCTATTTCGTTGGCAATTTGAACAGAAGTTTCCTTCTTAATAACCAACAAGTCAATCTCCAAAGGTTTCGTGTTCAGATTGTATTCTTTCTCAAATATTAAATCTGCCCTGTTCTCCTCAAAATCCAGTCCCATAGCAGACACAAAAGCCGAATGCCATTGTATCTTAGTTTCTTTCATAAAATCTCCCTTCTGTACTTTTCAGTATATCATTTTTCATTCTCCTTTGCCACCTGTCTATCCAAACTTTCATAAAAATTGCAGTTTACGGACAATTTCTTGTCAGATTATGTCAAAGTTTTTTGCTGTACTGTCATCAAGAGTGAGCAACTCAGCCTTTCGCTTCTGCGCAAGAATCACAATCTCCGCCTCCCCGGCAGGCAGCCTCCATTGAACCATCTTGCGCTGCCTTGAAAAGAAGAATCCAAGTGCCGGAAAACATTATCAACGGAGAACCAACCGGAAGAAGCCCGGGAGAACCTCCCTTTTATCAGCAGACATACAATCTGAGGTTATCCGCAAGCATAACGCTGGGGGATTTTTACCGTGAAACCAGTAAAATATTACTGACGGCATTTTTCATGCTCATAGAATGATTTACAACTCCAACACCCGTAAACCCTTGATTTTACGGTAAAAAACAACCCCGGTGAATCTCTCCACCGGGGTTCTGAAGCAGAACAACTGCTGCGCAGGGCTACAAGGATTCGAACCTTGAAATGACGGAGTCAGAGTCCGTTGCCTTACCGTTTGGCGATAGCCCTATTTCGTATCACTTGAAGTATTATACATGAAGTATTCTCAAAATGCAATACCCTTATGCATAAAATTTTCCACAAATTACCGTGTGGGAATGCGTTATTTTTTGGCATCTTATACAATTTCATTCCCTCTGTATCCGAAAAACCGCCACACGGTTTCACATCAGAGCCGTAGTCTGCCAGTCTCCGACTCATCCATCCTCCCAAGTCCCTTTCCGCCCTGCGGTTCATTCCCGTCTGTATACACGGATGTAGGTACCGTCCACGTAAGACGTGAAATTCTCTTCTATCCATTTCATAATCCATTCATCCTCAGGGACATTGGATTTCCCGAACCAGCAGTCCAGAATCACTACATTTGGTTCTTTCCAGGGATTTAATTCCCAGTAATGCAGCAGCTTTTTGCTGTAAGTAGGCGTACATATGGTAGAATCCACACTGATCTCCGTATCTTCGTAGAGATATCCTATGGTACTGGCAATCGGAGATCCCACAATCAGGATTTTATCCCCTTTTCTCACAAACTGCTTCCAATCTTCCCAATTTGAATTTGCGATACGCGGACCCATATAATCCGAAAAAATGCCCAGCATCGGGCCATCCCGCACAACATTTCCGATGGAAAAAACGGTTGTCTGGGTACCGGTCATAGGACGGATCAGATAAAGATTGCGAAACAGCATCACTGCCAAAAACAAGCATATCATCCCATATCTTTTCCAGCTCAGTGCCCCCGACAGAATCTCCTCCAGATACTTTCCCACCGGCACCATGGATACCATGATACCCGGGATCAAATAAGCCAGCGCCGTTAAAAATGACAGATTTGTCAGAAACAGAACTGCCCCGCAGCTGCCAATGCTGATTCCTGCCCCCAGATAAAATGCCATTCTCTCATCCTTGTCACAATACTTTCGCAGCAGAAATGCCAGCAGCAGAAAAGGAAGGTATGCCGCCAGATACAAGGATCCGGCTTCCGCCTGCAGTTTTTCATTTCCCGGGCAGATTACCGCAAACACAAGATTCTGAAGAAACAGCAGCAAAAAGAAGACTTTCACATTCCAGTTCTTTTCCGCTTTTCCCTTTGTCCAAAACCTTACCTTCCCTGCCAAAAACGATAGCGCCGCGCAGGAACCAAATAAAAGCGCCATATTTTTTAAATCCAGGGCCAGCAGACCCAGTTTTGCAGAAATGCCCCACTCCATGGGAATCATCCCCTGCCACAATCTGCGTGATGCAGGCCCGGAAATTTCCCGGTCCGGCCTGCCAGATCAAAAACGCCAGGAAGGCACCGCCCGCAGCAAAACATACCCCCGCGAACAACAGCAAGTCCCGCTTCCTCTGCCGGGAATAGCGGTATATGAAGCATAATACAAGCGGGAAAAGCAGGATCACGGAAGGATAAGACAATACCTCCAGGCAGAAAAAAACGGCAGCCAATACCAGAAAACCATTTCCCTTCTGCCGCTGCAGATGTGTAAACAGCGCGCAGAACAACAAAACCGAAAAGTAAACCATCATGTTGGAATAGTCTAATATGACAGAATTTTTCGCACTGACAAACAAAAAGAAAATACACATCAGGCATAAAACCATTTTCTCAAAACAGTTTCTGAATGTGCGGTAAAACAGCCATGCCACACTCATCTTTACCAGGGTCCCCACCACATTCAGATATAATGCCAGTCCGGTATTCGTTCCTGTCAGGAAACGGTATCCTGCAATGAAAAAAGCATTCAGAAACGCAGAAGTCTGATGGGGCTCCCACATCTGTGATATCATTCTGTCGCCCCTCACCAGACGATAAGACACGGCAATGGCATACTCGCAGTCAATGTCAAAATCCGTAAAAATACGCTTAATACAGACCAGAACCGCCCCTGCAAGCAACATATACAATATCCATTTGGATTTTTTGTCCATGGTTTTCATATTGCCGCATCCCCTTCATCCCTTAAATCCACTTCCGCATCCAGTTCCTTCCGGCAGCGGCCTGACTATATGCACGTCAGACCTCAAAAGTCAGCTCGCCGTAAGAAGGCACCGGCCACATATCCTTATCCACCATCATCTCCAGTTCATCAATGGGAGTCCGCAGCTCCTCCATCACCTTCATCACTGTATCCTTGTAAAAAAATGCCTGCGTCTTTGCATTTTCCATGGCGGCTGCTTCTGCCGTCACCTCGTGCAGCCTCACCAGCGCCCTCCTGGCCTCCTTCAGTCTGTCGCTCACTTCATTCAGCAGCCCGGCCTGGACCTCCGCGTCCGCCCCTGCCTCCTTCACGGCAATCACAGTATCCGCCAGAAATTTGGTATACTTCATAACTGCCGGAATATACTTCTTACCCGCCATGTCCATCATGGTATGCGCTTCGATATTGATGGTTTTGGCATATGTTTCGTAGATAATCTCTTCCCTGGACTCCAGTTCCACCTTCGTAAAGATCCCGAACTTCTCAAACAGCTTCACGGCCTTCCCGGTGGTCAGGGCTCCGGCCGCCTCCACCATGGACTTGATATTGGGCAGGTTCCTTCTCTCTGCCTCCCGTACCCAGTCTTCCGAATAACCGTCCCCGTTAAATATGACTCTCTGATGTTTTCCCAGATACTCCTTGATCAGGTCATGCACGGCCATTTCCAGGTTCTGTGCCTTTTCCAGAATATCCGCAGCCTCACAAAACGCCTCCGCCACAATGGCATTCAGCGTGGTATTGGGGCTTGCGACAGAGTCCGAACTGCCCACCATACGGAACTCAAACTTGTTGCCCGTGAAAGCAAAAGGGGAAGTCCTGTTGCGGTCCGTGGCGTCTTTCTCCAGATCCGGCAGTGTGGAAACCCCGGTCTCCAGCCTGCCTCCTTCCAGGCAATGTGCAGCCTCCCCGGTTTCAACCAGCTGCTTTACCACATCCTCCAGCTGCTCACCCAAAAAAACGGAAATGATGGCGGGAGGCGCCTCGTTTGCCCCCAGTCTGTGGTCATTTCCCACGTCCGCGGCACTCTGACGGAGCAGATCCGCATGCGTGTCCACTGCCTTTATGATGCAGGCCAGCACCAGCAGAAACTGAATGTTTTCGTTGGGCGTTTCCCCGGGTTCCAGCAGATTGACACCATCGTCGGTTCCCAGGGACCAGTTGTTGTGCTTGCCCGAGCCATTGACTCCCGCAAAGGGTTTCTCATGAAGCAGACAAGTCAGCCCGTGTCGCCCTGCCACCTTCTTCATGGTCTCCATGACCAGCTGATTATGGTCGACCGCGATATTGGCAGTCTCATAAACCGGCGCCAGTTCATGCTGGGCGGGGGCCACCTCGTTGTGCTGTGTCCTGGCAGTTACCCCCAGCTTCCACAGCTCCTCATTCAGATCCTTCATATAAGCGCCGATTCTCTCACGAATGGTACCGAAATAATGATCCTCCAGTTCCTGTCCCTTGGGCGCCGGTGCCCCGAACAAGGTCCGCCCTGCAAAAATCAGGTCTTCCCTCTGCAGATATTTTTCTCTGTCCACCAGAAAATATTCCTGCTCCGGCCCCACGCTGGGCACCACCCTGGTTGCCCTGTCATTGCCAAAAAGCCGCACAATTCTCAGCGCCTGCTGGCTGATGGCCTCCATGGAACGCAGCAGGGGCGTTTTCTTGTCCAGCGCCTCCCCGGTATAAGAGCAGAATGCGGTAGGAATACAGAGAATGACTCCCGTGGCATCTTCCTTTAAAAATGCCGGAGAGGTAAAATCCCACGCCGTGTAACCCCTGGCCTCAAATGTGGCCCGCAGTCCTCCCGAAGGAAAAGAAGAGGCATCCGGCTCACCCTTGATCAGTTCCCTGCCGGAAAATTCCATGATCATTCGGCCGTCTTCATCGGGATGTGTCACAAAGGCATCATGCTTTTCCGCAGTGATGCCGGTCAGCGGCTGGAACCAGTGGGTATAATGAGTGGCGCCGTTTTCCACGGCCCAGTCCTTCATGACCTTCGCAACCACGTCTGCCACCTCCAGGGACAATTCCCCGCCCTGGTCCATAACCCTTCTGACCTCCTTGTACACACTCCTGGGCAGCTTCTCTTTCATCTTCCCGAAAGTAAATACCCTGCTGCCAAAAATCTCTTCCACATTCCGGCCTTCACTCATCATCTTTTCCCTCTCTTTTTGTATAAATCCAGTGGACAATGTTCTTTCAGGCTTCCCGCCTCAGCAGATCGCCGGGTTTTGCCCTTCCGGACAGTTTCACCCACAAAACCTGCCTGGCATGGGGACAGCTCTCCACCGGTTCCCCGTCTTCATGATACATGGCTTCTGCCACCACCGGCTCATTCTGCCCGTCCGGTTTCATGATCTCAATAGTATCCCCCACAGAAAACTTATTCCTCTGCTCGAAACGTGCCAGACAGGCGTTGTCTGTCCCAGGGCATGCCATATCCTCCCCTTCTTTCTGCCAGGGCAGTGCGTCTGTCACCGCATCCACCATTCCCAGGTAAATGTACTCGCTGACATAGGTACTGTTATCATAAATCTGTGTTTCTTCCGTAGGTTTCCCAAAATAAAATCCCGTGGTAAACTGACGATAGGTACATTTTGAAATCTCGGATCTGTACCAGTCCATATGGGCGTAATAATTCTCTTCCGAGATAAAGAAATCGTCTATGGCCCTGCGGTAGGTTCTGGCCATGGTAGCCACATACAGGGCAGTCTTCATGCGTCCTTCGATTTTCAGACTGTCGATCCCGGCTTCCACCAGCTCCGGTATATGTTCTATCATACACAAATCTTTGGAATTAAAAATATATGTCCCGCGTTCATTCTCATATACCGGCAGATACTCTCCCGGCCTTGTCTCCTCCACCACCGCATATTTCCAGCGGCAGGGATGTGTGCAGGCTCCCTGGTTGGCATCCCTTCCCGTAAAATAATTGCTCAGCAGGCAGCGCCCGGAATAAGAAATACACATGGATCCCTGGACAAAACTTTCGATTTCCATCTCATCCGGAATATGTTCGCGGATGGTGCGGATCTCCTGCAGGGACAGTTCCCTGGCCGATACCACCCGCTTTGCCCCCTGCTCCCACCAGAACCGGTAGGTCCCGTAATTGGTATTGTTGGCCTGGGTGGAAATATGAATCTCTGCCCGGGGCCACACTTCCCTGGCTATGGCAAACATTCCCGGATCCGAGATAATCAGGGCATCGCAGGTCTCCGGCTTCATGTCCCGCAGCTCCCCAAAATATTCCGCCGCCCCCTCAAGGTCGTCATTGTGGGCAAGAATATTCGCCGTGACATAAACCTTCACGCCGTGGGCATGGGCAAAAGCAATCCCTTCCGCCATCTCCTGTCCGGAAAAATTTTTCGCCTTTGCCCGCAGTCCGAAAGCTTCTCCTCCGATGTAGACCGCATCCGCACCAAAAAACACCGCTGTTTTCAACACTTCCAGACTTCCTGCCGGAATCAGCAGCTCCGGCTTCCTTCTGTCACGCAATCCCGTTCACCCTCTCCCCCGCTTTTGCGGAAACTCTTTTATGCCTTTTCGATTTTGACACTCAGTGTCACCCCGTCCCCCACCGGCAGCACCGCCGTCTCCAGTTGGGGATGATGCTTCAGTTCGTATAAATACTCCCGCATTCTGGCATGTATGGTCCGGTTTCGTCTCTGTACCGCAAATCGCGACTGAACCACATCCCCATCCTGGAGTACATTGTCCGATACCAGAAGTCCTCCCGGCCGCAGAATCCTCAGCACTTCCGGCAGAAAATGAATATACTGGCCTTTGGCGGCATCCATGAAAATCATGTCATAGGGCCCCGGCAGGGTTTTCAGAATCTCTGCCGCATCCCCTTCCAGCAGTGTGATCTGCGCCTCTTTTCCCGCCCGGCGAAAATTTTCCCTTGCTGCCGGGATTCTTTTTTCATACTTTTCTATGGTCGTCACATGGCAGCCCGGCGGACCGTACTCGCTCATCAGTAACGACGAAAAGCCAATGGCAGTTCCCACTTCCAGAACTGCCACAGGCTTAAAAAACGCCATAAGAAATTTCAACAGACTCTGCATGGATTTCCGCACCACCGGAATCTGGTTTTCCAGGGCATATTTTTCAATTTCATTCAGAAAGGGCGTATTTCCCCTGTCCAGAGAGTCAATATAGGCCGTCATTCTTTCATCTATGATCATATCGCACCCGCTCCGGCCTGTCACTCTTCCGTCTCTTCCTCCGGATCTTCCTTTTCCACCACCATGGCCGCCATCATTTCTTCTGCCGTCATGGCAGTACTCAGTTCAAATGTTCCGGGGCCTACATCCTTTGTATACTCCGAAAGATAATACTGCAGCACAAAAAGTTTCGCATCCCGCACAAGGCCTCTGCTCTCAAACAGCTCTCCGATATCGAAAGGAGACATCTCCTCCGTCACGGATACTGTCACAGTCCTGCCCTGCCCGGGAGAAACGGCAGGCTCCGTAAAGATGCGGTATCCATAGTCATAGCAGATTCCGGATCCCTGATAAATCAGATATACCGCCGCAATGGCCGCCACAACCCTGAAAATCGCACCGGCAACGGCGCCTATTATGCTCATTACTTTCATATTTAATCTCCCATACCGCCTCTTGCGGCTCAAAACCGGCTTGTACATACTTTCTTTCCAAACCATGGTTTTTCAAAGATGTCTGCTTCTGCCTTTGTCCGGCTTATACTTCCATAATAATCGGCAGGATCATGGGACGTCTCTTAGTCCGCTTCCATACATAGTCCCCCAGGGTGTCCTTGGTGGTATTCTTTAATTTTCCCCAGTCCGTGATGCCTCTGTCCAGGCATCTCTGAAGGGCATCATCCACGGTCTGGCGCGCTTCCTCAATCAGTTCATCCGACTCCTTCACATATACAAATCCCCTGGACACAATGTCAGGCCCTGCTACCAGCTGCCCTTCTGCCCGGTCCAGGCTCATAACCACCACCATAATGCCGTCCTCTGCCAGATGCTGGCGGTCACGGAGCACCACGTTCCCAACGTCTCCCACCCCCAGGCCATCCACGAGAATCGCGCCTACCGGAACCCTTCCGGTAACCTGCGCCTTCTCCTCGCTCATTTCCAGCACATCCCCGGAAGAAAGTACAAAAATATTTTCTTTCTCAATTCCCAGACTCTGTGCAATCTTTGCCTGCGCCTTCAGATGTTTGATCTCCCCATGCACTGGCACGGCGTATTTGGGCCGGATCAGGGAATAAATCAGCTTTATCTCTTCCTGGCAGGCATGTCCCGACACATGGGCATCCTGGAAAATCACATCCGCCCCTTTGCGGATCAGTTCATTGATCACCTTGGTCACTGACTTCTCATTGCCCGGAATGGGATTGGAAGAAAAAATAACCGTATCTCCCGCCCCGATGGTGATCTTCCGGTGCATGCCTCCCGCCATGCGGCTTAAGGCTGCCATGCTCTCCCCCTGGCTGCCCGTGGTGATAATCACCTGCTTTTCACTGGGATAGTCCTTCATCTGCTCTATCTCAATGAGGGTATTGTCCGGAATGCTGATGCAGCCCAGATTCCTGGCAGTCTCTATAATGCTGACCATGCTGCGCCCTTCCACACATACCTTGCGTCCGAACTTATACGCGGAATTGATAATCTGCTGGACACGGTCAACATTGGAAGCAAATGTAGCCACAAAAATCCTCGTATTCTTATGTTCTTCAAATAAAGTGTCAAAAGTAGTTCCCACGGTTCTTTCGGAGGGAGTAAATCCGGGCCGCTCCGCATTGGTGGAATCACACATCAGCGCAAGCACGCCCTTTTTTCCAAGCTCCGCAAAACGCTGCAGATCTATGGCATCCCCGAATACAGGGGTGTAGTCCACTTTGAAATCCCCTGTATGCACCACCACGCCGGCAGGGGAATAAATGGCCAGGGCCGCCGCGTCCACAATACTGTGGTTTGTCTTGATAAACTCTACCCTGAGCTGGCCCATATTGATGGACTGACCGAACTTCACCACTTTCCGTTTGACGGATTTGGTCAGTTCATGTTCCTTCAGTTTGTTTTCAATGATCCCCATGGTCAGCCTCGTGGCATAAAGGGGTGCGTTAATCTCCCGGAGCACATAGGGAAGCGCCCCGATGTGGTCCTCATGGCCGTGGGTGATCACAAAGCCTTTCACCTTGTCAATATTATCCTTCAGATATGTCACATCAGGAATGACAAGATCGATTCCCAGCATATCGTCAGCCGGAAATGACAGACCGCAGTCTACCACAACAATACTGTCTCCGTACTCGAAAGCAGTAATGTTCATGCCAATCTGTTCCAGGCCCCCCAGCGGGATCACTTTCAGCCCGGAACTGCTCTTATTCTCTTTTTTCTTCAATCAAATTACCTCCACATTCTACACAAATCCCATAGAGCTTAACCTCGTGATTCACAACACGAAATCCGGTGGTCGCGGCGATTTTTCCCTCCAGCCCCTCCAGCAGATCTTCCCGGAAGGAAATCACCCTACCGCATTTGATACAGATTAAATGATGATGCCGGTGTCTCTGTCCGCTGTCCATGGCGTTCCCCATCTCATAGCGCACATATCCGTCATCAAAATTAACCCGGTCAATCAGACGCAGCTCATTCAGCAATTGTATGGTTCTATAAACAGTGGCCAGCCCGATATCCGGACAGTCCACTTTTACAAGCTCAAATATTTCTTCTGCCGTCAGATGCTCTTTCGGCTTTGACGCGATTGCCGCAAGCACTTTCAGTCTCTGACGGGTAACTTTCAGTCCCTTGTCCCTTAATAGCTCCCTGAATTCATTCATGTGCGCTGCCATGTCCCTGTGCCGGCCCGGCTACTCTTTAGTCTACCAGCTCCACATCATCCAGCATGTTCTCAAACACATCCGCCACCGCGGCAAGTTCCTCCTCTTCCGTTACGGGAACATACACGCCTTCCTCTTCCCCGTCCTCGGAAATATCCTTTAATATCAGGGCTTCCCCGTCGCCTTCCTCACAGTCAGTCACCAGAATATAATTATTTCCGCCGATTCTGGTCTGTTCCAGCACATAAAAACCCTCCGGATTTTCCTGATCAGGGTTAAAAACAATCTTCTCTAATTTTTCCATGCATACACCCTCTGGTCTGCCGCTTCACTTTTTCCGTTCTGTGCTTCGCGCAGACTGCGGCAGTCCAGATATCCCTGCAGAATCAGGGATGCCGCGATCTTGTCCACATATTCTTTTCTGTTTTCCCGCCGGATTCCGGCTTCCATCATAGTCTTGTTTGCCGCCACGGTCGTGAGACGCTCGTCCCACATGATGACCGGCAGACCGGTCCTGCGTTCCAGTTTTTCACGAAATTCCTGTGTCAGCGCCACACGTTCCCCTTCCGTGGCGTTCATATTCTTTGGCGCCCCCAGCACAATTTCCTCTACATCGTACTCCAATATCAGTTCTTCGATTCTCGCCAGCGTCCGGCGCAGTTTATTTTCCTCCTTACGGCGGATAATCTCCAGTGCCTGGGCCGTCAGAAGCAGGCTGTCGCTGACAGCCACCCCCACTGTTTTGGAACCAAAATCAAGCCCCATAATACGCATCATATTACTCCCACTCTTTTGTGTGAATGTACTCCGTCAGCAATTCCTCCACCAGCTCGTCCCGTTCCACTTTCATAATCATGCTGCGGGCATTTTTATGGCAGGTAATATAGGTCGGATCCCCGCTCATAATGTATCCCACGATCTGGTTTACCGGATTGTAACCCTTTTCCGTCAGTGCTTCATATACGGCAGACAGTACAGCCTTCGCCCCTCTTTCCGGCTCTGAGTCTACCTTGAAGTATTGTGTATTTTCCAAATTCTGCATACCTTAACCTCCATACTGCAGGGGAGACACTTATGGCCCCGATTGCTTCTACCCTCACGATACCAACATTGCTTTTATTAATATAACTCATTTGCCCGGAAAATTCAAGTGTTCCGGCCTTATATCAGGATTTCGTCTGTGAGAAATTCCTTTACCGGCACCTTCACTAAACTGTTTACCGGCATTGTCCTTTCCCCCTCCGCTTCATTTGTCACATCCACGGCAATTTTTACATAGTCTCCCGTATGTCCCACCCGCAATATGCGGTTCCCCATCTCCCGGGTTTCCTCCAAAAGCACTTCTGCCTCCTGTCCTATGTAACGTCCGCGGAACAATTTCGCCTGCCGTGCGGTCAGTTCCAGCAGTTCGGCGCTGCGGTGTATTTTTGTCTGTTCCGGCACCTGACCGGGCATTTTGTCCGCCGCTGTCCCTGCCCGTCTGGAATATTTGAACACATGCATTTCATAAAAACATACCTTTTCCAAAAACGCCTTTGTCCGGAGAAACTCCTCTTCCGTTTCCCCGGGAAACCCCACAATCACATCCGTGGTTATGGCCGGTTCCCGGAAAAACTGCCTCAGCCTTTCTACACAGGAATAGTATTCCCCGGCAGTGTAATGTCTATTCATTCTTTTTAACACAGTATCACAGCCACTCTGGAGGGAAAGATGAAAATGGGGACACAGTCTGGGGATTTCTGCCAGACGCCGCACATTTTCCGGCGTCATAATCCGGGGCTCCAGGGAACCCAGCCGTATCCTCTCCAGGCCCGGGATCTCCTGAATCTGTTCTGCCAGACGCACCAGCCCGCTGCTGCCCTCATACCCGGAATAACTTTCGTTTTCACTGCATCCGGCATCCCTACCCCCGGCAAAGTCAATTCCGTAAGAGCTGATGTGAATGCCCGTGAGAACCACTTCCCTGTATCCCGCAGCTGCCAGCCCCCGGATTTCCCGGAGAATATCCTCCGGCCTGCGGCTGCGGACCCTCCCCCTGACATATGGAATCGCGCAGTAGGAACAAAACTGATTACAGCCGTCCTGAATCTTGATATATGCCCTGGTGTGTTCCATGGATGATTTCAGCTGCGTCTCTTCATACCCGCAGGAGCCGTTAATATCAATGACCGCACTGTTCCTGTTTCTATCCTCCAGAAAAGCTTCCAGAAGATCCGCAATATCTTTTTTCCGGTTGTTTCCAATGGCCAGGTCAATGCATTCATCCCTGCGCGCAGTCCGGTCTCCCGCCTGCACATAGCATCCCACCGCCACCACCACCCCGCGGGGATTGAGCTGTTTTGCCCGGTGAAGTATCTGTCTGCTTTTCCTGTCCGCAATATTGGTGACGGTACATGTATTTACAATATATATGTCGGCAGTCCCGTCAAAAGGAACAATCTGATAACCTCTCTCCTGAAGACTCTGCCTCATCACTTCCATTTCATAGGAATTCACTTTGCAGCCCAGGTTATACAATGCAACATTTTTCACGCTTATCCCTCACATTTTTTGTACTGTTTTCGCCTTGACTTTTATCCCTGCACCCATTAATATGTTGACTATAGGCTGATATATGAAGGAGGCAACAAAATGAAAACAGTACAGATTTTTTTAAATTCCATTGACAAAGTAAAGTCCTTTGTAAACGACATATCCAAATTTGACTATGACTTTGATCTGGTTTCCGGCAGATATGTGGTGGACGCCAAGTCCATTATGGGTATTTTCAGTCTGGACTTGTCCAAACCCATCGATCTGAACATCCATTCTGAAGAGGGCGCCGACGAAGTTCTGGAGTTATTAAAGCCCTATATCGTAGTGCAGTAATCACCCCGTCCCCCAGTTCTTACAGATAAGCACATACTTCCTCCGGAGAATTCTTTCCCCGGAGGTTCATGTGAAAAATAAATTTTCACATACTGCGGAAAAGCATGGGGGTTTTATGTGCAGACCACCACTTCTTTTGTGTCCAATGCTGTTTTTACCAATTCTTCTATCTTCTCATCCAGATTGTGCTCATGGCGTCGTATAATCTTCACATTGGGTTTTGTCACCGGATGTTTTGCCACAAAAATAGTGCAGCAGTCTTCAAAAGGCAGAATGGAAGTCTCAAAAGTACCGATCTGCTCCGCAATCTCCACAATGTCCTTTTTGTCAAAACCGATCAGAGGCCGGTATACCGGCAGTTCGCATACCTCATTGGTGGCAATCAGGGACTGCATGGTCTGGGATGCCACCTGGCCGATGCTCTCGCCGGTGATCAGTCCCAGGCAGCCCGTCTCTTTTGCAATCTGTTCCGCAATCCGCATCATATAACGCCTCATGATGATAGTCAGTTCCTCATGGGGACATTTTTCATGAATATACAGCTGAATATCCGTAAAATGAATGATATGAAGCCATACCGGACCCGTGTAACGCGACACGGCCTTTGCCAGGTCCACCACCTTCTGTTTCGCCCTCTCACTGGTATACGGCGGCGCGTGAAAATACACGGCATCCAGTTTGACCCCACGCTTCGCTATCATATATCCGGCCACAGGAGAGTCAATCCCCCCGGATAAAAGCAGCATTGCTTTGCCGCCAGTGCCCACCGGCATCCCTCCCGGTCCCGGAATGGTCTCCGAATAAATATATATTTTCTCCCTGATCTCGATGTTCAGCAGGATTTCCGGCTCATGCACATCCACGGACATTTCCGGGTAAGCGTGCAGAATGGCCTCACCCATGGCAGCGTTGATCTCCATGGATTCCATGGGATAGTCCTTCCGGGCGCGTCTGGAATGTACTTTAAAAGATTTGTTTTTGTCCGGATAAACATCATCCAGATATCTGACAACTGTGTCACATAATTTTTCAAAGCCTTCGTCCTCCGCATATACCACCGGGCAGATTCCCGAAATGCCAAACACCCTTTTCAGATGTTCCACAGTCTCCTCAAAGTCAAAGTCTTCCAGCGCCTCCACATGAATGCGGCCCTGGGATTTGTGGATGAGGAACTTCCCCTCACATTTTTTCAGGGCAAATTTTATCTGATGCACCAAGGCGTCCTCAAACAAATAACGATTCTTTCCTTTAATGCCGATCTCTGCATATTTTATCAAAAAAGCCGTAAACATACCATATCCTCTCCCAGAATATCATCTGTATCTCCACAGCAGTTCCGGTGGCTGCCCTGGCTGTGGCAGTGTCTCACCGTCTGCGGGTATATCTTCGCAACATAGGAATTTTATCATACATTGTCCGTAATGTATAGTCTATTTCTTCCGCGGTGGTATATACGGAAAAGCTGAAACGTATGGTGGAATCCAAAAGCGTTCTCTCAATACCCATGGCTTTCAGGGTCTCGGATGGCTGCGGTTTCCGTGCGGCACAGGCGCTGCCCGCCGACACATAAATACCGTCTTCCTCCAGCGCGTGGAGCAATACTTCACTGCGGACACCGCTTATGGATACGCTGACAATGTGGGGCGCGGTGCCTTCCCCATCATTTTTCCCCGGCAGAAGGCCGTTGATCCTGATTCCGTCCAGCTTCCTGATTCCGTCCATAAAGTAGTGTTTACACTGATACAGGCGCTTTACGTCATCCTCGTAATGCTCATACAACAGTTCCGCCGCCTTCGTAAAGCCCGCAATCCCCGGCACATTGTCCGTACCCGAGCGAAGATTCATCTGCTGCCCTCCGCCGTAAAGAATAGGCTGTATTTTCACCTTTTCTCCCACATATAAAAGTCCCACGCCTTTTGGACCGTGAATCTTGTGCCCGCTGGCGGACAAAAGATCAATCCCCATTTTTTTCGGGTAAATTTTTGCTTTTCCGAATCCCTGAACCGCGTCCACATGGAATAAAGTGCCCGGATTCATCCTCTTGATCAGCGCACCTGCCTCCGCAACGGGCTGCAGGCTTCCCACTTCATTGTTGGTATGCATGACTGACACCAGTATGGTATCAGGTGTCATGGCCCTGCGCAGTTCTTCCAGCTCCAGCTGCCCCTGCGAATTTACCGGCAGATATGTCACCTTATAGCCCACGGATTCCAGATAGCGCATGGTATTTAAAACAGCCGGGTGCTCGATCCTGGTGGTGATCAGATGCCTTCCCCTTCTGTGATTTGCAAAAGCACATCCCATCAGTGCCATATTGTCCGATTCCGTACCGCCTGAAGTAAAAAATATTTCCTTTTCATTTACTTTCAGCAGCCTGGCAAACGTTTCCTTTCCGTAACGGAGGTACTGCTCGGCCTGAACGCCTTTTATATGGAGACTGGAAGGATTGCCATAATCCTCACACATGATTTTTGTCATCAACTCTGCCACCTCCGGAAACGCCCTGGTGGTGGCAGAATTGTCCAAATACACTTCCATGGTCTTACTCCTTTATGAAAATCAAGTTATACTATCATATGCAGCGGTTTTCCCGGGGTGAAAATACGGATATTCCGTCTTCCCATTTTACGGTTCCAGCAAGTACATCATCCAGGACAGCACTGTCAGTCCGGCAGTCTCCGTCCGCAGAATACGTTTTCCCAGGGTCACAGGCTCCACGCCGTTTTCCAGCGCCAGGGCAATCTCCGATTCTTCAAATCCCCCTTCCGGGCCGATAAACACAGCCGCATCCTGCCCCGGTTTCAGGCTGTTCATAAGCATCCTTGTCTTATCCATGTCCCGGGCCATTTCATAGGGAATCAGTTTCACGTCCATGCCCGCTGCCGCCGACACCGCCCCGGAAAATTCCAGCACTTTTGTCACTTCCGGCACAATGGCACGCCTGCTCTGCTTTGCCGCGGATTCCGCGATTCCCTGCCAGCGCGCAATCCTGGCAGCCTGTTTTTTGTCTTCCAGCTTAACAATGCATCGCTTTGCCGCCACCGGAATGATTTTATAAACGCCCAGCTCCACGGCCTTCTGGACAATCCACTCCATTTTATCCGCCTTGGGAAGCGCCTGAAACAGATAGATCCGGGCAGGAAGCTCCACACTGTCTTCTTTTATAAACCGAAGGCCGCAGCAAATCCGGTCCTCCTCAAGGGAGAGAATTCCGCACCGGTATTCTTTGGCATCCCGGCCATTGCTGACGGAAATCTCCTCCCCCACCCGCATCCGGAGCACATTTTTGATATGATTGACATCCGGGCCGATTATTACGACACTCTTGTCATGTATATTAATCTGCTCCGGAGCCACAAAAAACTGATGCATTTTGTTTTCCCTTTCCGGTACCGTCCTTCGGTCCCACACCGCTTTTCAGGCCGTTCATGGCGAAAAATCAGCCTTCCCGCTCCGCCGTGATACTGACCCATTCACCCTGATGGGTAATCTCCAGTATTTTCAGTCCTGCCGCCCTTATGGCCTCTGCCACGGTCTCTTCCTTGTCGTCAATAATACCCGAAGTGATGTATTTTCCTCCCGGCTTCAGATGATTTACAACCACAGGCGTCAGGGGCACAAGAACATCTGCCAGAATATTCGCAGTCACTATGTCATAGCAGCCGTAACCTGCTTTCTCCTGCACCTGGGGGTCCGTGATTATATTGCCGATCACAAGTTCAAAACAGGACGGTTCAATGCCATTTGCTTCACAATTCTGCGCCACCGCCTCCACGGCACATTCATCCAGGTCCGTGCCGAATGCATGTCCTGCCCCGAACATCAGGGAAAGGATCGCCAGTATGCCGCTTCCCGTTCCCACGTCAAGAAGCATGGTATCTTCCCGCACATACTTCCGCAATTGTCTGATACACAGCTGGGTCGTTTCATGCATTCCTGTCCCGAACGCCGTGCCCGGATCTATATGCAGCACCATCCGGCCCTCATCTTCTGCCGGAATCTCCTCCCAGGAAGGCACCACCAGTATATCATCAATATAAAACTGATGGAAATACTGTTTCCAGTTGTTGATCCAGTCAATATCCTCTGTCTCATCCACAGTGACGGAAGCTTCCCCGATATCACAGAACTGCCGCAGCTCTTCCAGTTCCTGCCTGATCCTTCCCAAAAGCGTCCCCACATCCGTCTTTTCTCCCTGGACCTCCAGACTGCCATCTTCCTTTTCTTCCACAAAAAAGCTCAGCCAGGCAATGCCATCATCCTCCTGGAGTTCCGGCACTATATCCACAAACATACGCTCTTTCTCCATCGCTGTCAGGGGAATCTTATCCTCAATCTGCGCCCCCTCCAGGCCAATGTCATAAAGAGTGCTGATAATGATATCTTCCGCATCCGTGATTGTCTTTATCTTAAATTTTGTCCACTTCATATCTCAAGCCTCCTCTGTTTTATCCTTCACTCTCATATGTTCCGGGCCCGCAAAACACATTTTGCCCCTCTTCTCCTTTTATCTGCTCTCCCATGATTCTGCGCCTTGCCCCGCATAATCCAAGTACCAGAAACAGCAGCGGTGTATTCAGGACCTGCTGAAAACTCACCAGGGCATGGATCCCATACATGACAATGGCAAACACACCCAGCCAGTCCCTTCCGCTGCAGTCTGTTCCCGGCAGCAGCGGTATCTTCCGGCCACTCTTCCCCGCCTCCCCGGCACTTTTTCCGCACTCATACAGACCTGCCAGAAAAACGGCAAGATAGCTGGCTGTCCCCAGGATTCCCACATTGCAAAGCTGGCTTAGAAGTTCGCTGTGCGCATTGGTAAAAACTGCCCCTTCCCAATATTCGCCCTCCCAGATTTCGGAGTCCTCCCCAAGCCTGTGGAAAATTGCTTCCCCATAGCAATCGGGACCTGCCCCCAATATTTTGTCCTTCCCGTCTGCCTGGCTGAATCCTTCCAGTGCAATATGCCATAGAAATCCCCTGCCGCTGCCAAATCCATCCCCCACGCCCTGATAAAAGAGAAGGCAGACAGTTACCATCCCTGCCGTTCCGATTCCTGCCAAAAACAGCCTTACTGTCCTGTGTTTTCTCCCCCTGTCCCTCTGCCAAAACAGTTTCTTCCCCGTTTCCCCCACCGGTATGCCTTCTGCCCGGGCGCCGTCCTCCTTCCCGTGAAAACGACAGCGCTTATATCGTTTTCCCGCCATGGGAATCAACGTGAACAAAAGCTGACTCACTATGGCCGCAAGAATCCAGTGATACCATTCCGTACTTCCAAATATATTTCCGTCCCGCACCACCGCCGCCTTATCTCCTCTTGCCCCCATCCAGGCCCCCATAAGCGGCATTGCCAGAAAAAATCCGGTCAAAAGCAGGCTGGTTCTTCTGGTCACCCCCTGCTCCTTCCGGCCCCAGGCCAGACTCACGCCGATACAGCCTGCCAGAATCAGAAATCCGCTCTGACTGCCCTGAATCCCAAGCAATACAAAAGCCGACACTGCCTCCGCATATAAGATAACCCGGATCCAGAACCTTTTCTCCCAGAGATAGTGCGCCATCACCAAAGCCAGGGCCACACTGTAAAAGCCGCAAAGCCAGTTTATGTTTCCCAGCGTGGACAACATATGGCTGTATTCCCAGTCCCCGCTGTCCCAGGTACTCATCAGGCCCAGAGGATCTATTCCCACACGATGCAGCAGTCCAAGCAGTGTAACCATAAAAATGGCGGCTTCACCCAGATACAGCGGCCATGCGGCCCCGTCATACTGCCTTGACACAAAAAAATAAATCAGCACAAACAACATCTGTGAAAACGCTCCCATGTACCAGCCTTCGTAGCCGGTCCACGCCAGCATCTCATAAGAACTGCAGGCCGCGGACAGCAGGACGCAGACACCATATCCGGCCACGGCACAGTCCTCCGGTCCGGACAAAAAAGCCCTCCTCTCTCCCTTCCCCGTCCGTGCCTGGGCTATAAACGATCTTATCCCTTCCGGCAGCCCTTCTGCCAGCCAGGCTCCCAGACAGAGAATGGAAAGATTTCGGAATAGCATATACTTTGTAACGCCTAACTGCCAGTAACCCTTCCCTGTATACAAGGGCAGCACCACCAGCAGGGCGATAATGTATAAATGACATAATAAACTCAAAAATTCATTTTTGCCGTTTTTCATACGCTTATGGAAAAAGGGAACCCCTTTCTCTGATATTTTCCATAGATTATACTCTTTTTAAAGACATTTGAAAAGGGGGCTCCCGGAAAGTTTTCCCCGGCCCCCCAATTGACTTCCCCTGCCGCGTAACCGGCAAGCCTTGTTTTACTCCATATGTCCCCCATGTCCCGAATGATGACTGCCATGATGCCCTCTGCCGGGATTGCTTTCCGGGACAACACTTCCCCCGGGATCATCCCCCATATTCTCCCCCTGATCTTCCGGGGAAGGATCTGTTCCGTAACTTTCCGTACCGCTTTCCTGCATCCGGTAGCTGTCATGGTTTTCCGATTCATATCCATCCGCGTTTTGATTCCGTTCCCGGTTTCCCTCATTTCCGCTTTCCCCTCCGGTATCCATTCCGGCATTCTTCCCCTGGCCAAGTTCATGTTCACGAATGAGCACATGTATTTCCGACATGCTCATATCCTGGCAGTCCTGGGCGGTAACCGACTCATCATACTGTAAAAGCAGCTGATATGCCGTATATTTTCCCAGTGAAAAACCATTTTCATGGGCTTCCTCCACAATGGCCATATCCGACTTCACACTCATCCCGCCATGCATGACACAGCCGGAAGACCCTTTTATTCCGGCAAGCAATACGCTCTCTTTTCGTCCGTTGCTGGCGGCAACCGTAAAAGTAAGTCCTGCGTTTTCAGATAAATATGGCACCATGGCCCTGCTTTCCACAATTTCCTCAACCGCATCCACATAATACTTTCCGCTTATGGAAACGTCGGCAAGGATAACCCTGCCCTCTTCATTATATGCTTCCGCGGAAATAACCCGGTCAAAACGGTTTAATATCAGTTCCAGGGAAGGATTCACATCAATACTCACATAGGAAAAGGGCGTCCAGAACAGCTTATGCGACTCCAGCCCCAGACCAAAGAGAAACAGCGCGCAGACAAGTCCTGCTGCCCAGCGCCATACCGGCCTGACCGGCCTCACGCTTCTGAGTCTGGCGTCGCGCAGGAAATTTCTGGTATCTGCTTTCAGTTTTTCACTGGCCGAGATACCGTCAAATGCAGTCCGGATTTTATTATTCGGTTCCATCACAAATCACCTCCCAATGTTTCCTTCAGCATCATCCGGCCTCGTGATAAGAGCGAATAAACTGTATTTTCCTTTTTGTTGCATATCTTTCCTATTTCGGCGGCAGAATATCCCTCATAATAGTGCAGATAAATAGCATCCTTATACTTCTCCGGCAAAGCCAGAACCGCCTCCAGCACGCTGCATTCTTCCAAAGAAAAGCCTGCCGCCTCCTCCGCCAGCCCCTCCAGGGGCAGCGTACGGTGGCGGAACAGGCTTTTCAAATGATCCTTGCAGGCATTTATGGCAACACGAATGAACCACGCCTTCTCATGCTCCGTGTTCTCAAAATTTCCTTCATACAACAAAAATTTTAAAAATACTGTCTGAAAAACATCCTCTGTGTCAGCAGCATTTTTCAGATGATACAGACAGATTCTCCTTATCATATCAGAGTACAGTTCAACCGCCTGGTTGGTTTCCTCTTCGCTGCGCACCGGTCCACCGCCCTTTATCCTGTCTTATTTGCCTTTTATCTTTATCGGCGACATCCTCCATGATGTCCGGAACCATGATGTCTGCCTCCCCCGCTGTTCTCACGGTATACCGGATTGTTGCAGTTCCCGCACCAGTCCCCGCTTCCGCTGGTACAGTATCCGTCCACGATATTGCAGTTCACCCGGTTCTCCTCATGGTGCACCGGATTGTTGCAGTTCCCGCACCAGTCCCCGCTTCCGCTGGTACAGTATCCGTCCACGATATTGCAGTTCACCCGGTTTTCCTCATGGTATACCGGATTGTTGCAGTTCCCGCACCAGTCCCCGCTTCCGCTGGTACAGTATCCGTCCACGATATTGCAGTTCACCCGGTTCTCCTCATGGTATACCGGATTGTTGCAGTTCCCGCACCAGTCCCCGCTTCCGCT
>CAJTLR010000005.1:41066-62113 GCA_910577185.1 uncultured Acetatifactor sp. | reverse complement strand
TTCTCCTCATGGTATACCGGATTGTTGCAGTTCCCGCACCAGTCCCCGCTTCCGCTCCAGCTGGTGCAGTATCCGTCCACCACATTGCAGTTCACCCGGTTTTCCTCATGGTGCACCGGATTGTTGCAGTTTCCGCACACGTCCCCGCTTCCGCTCCAGCTGGTGCAGTATCCGTCCACCACATTGCAGTTTACCCGGTTTTCCTCATGGTGCACCGGATTGTTGCAGTTTCCGCACACGTCCCCGCTTCCGCTCCAGCTGGTGCAGTATCCGTCCACCACATTGCAGTTCACCCGGTTTTCCTCATGGTGCACCGGATTGTTGCAGTTTCCGCACACGTCCCCGCTTCCGCTCCAGCTGGTGCAGTATCCGCCCACCACATTGCAGTTTACCTGGTTTTCCTCATGGTGCACCGGATTGTTGCAGTTTCCGCACACATCCCCGCTTCCGCTCCAGCTGGTACAGTATCCGCCCACCACATTGCAGTTTACCGTCTCTGCCACGGTTACCACCGGTTCATCCGTTGTCCTGGCGCTCTGCACTTCCCCGCAATACACCGGATTGCTACAAGCTCCACATACGCTGCCGCTTCCGTTCCAGCTGGTGCAGTACCCGTCCACTACATTACAATTTCCCCCTGCATTCCCGGGCCAATGATGCCAGCCGCCCTGATCATGTAAATGCCCCTCATGATGCCCCGCCGCACGGGCCGAAACAACTTCCTCCGGCGTAACCTTAATGTCTGACGCCGAAACATGTATCCCCACCGACAAAATAACGGCAGCCGCTATTCCAAGAACCACCAATTTTTTCATTTCCCTCTACCTCCATATAAGTAACCCATTTCCGTATTTGCATGATTCTACTTATAATACGATCTGTCATCCCAAAACCTTGCATATTTTCTTTTCTTTATTGAAAACATTTTATAAACGGAAATATGCACCCTCCCTTGTTTCACGGCTGCCTGGCCAGAAATCCTTCCACGGACAAGGCCTCCTGGCAAAACAGCCAAACAAGACGAGGATGCACCACACTTCTCTCTTCCTATCAAACACTGCGCGTTTATTTCCAAAACTTTTTCTTTTTACCTTCTTTTCCGCTCTCCTTACCGTCTCCGGTATGTTCCTGCTCCGTCACGGCCTTTGCGGCATTCAGGGAATTTCCCGTCACTTCATCAAACTGGCGAAGCAGCTCCTTTGCCTCCGGCTTCAGCTTGTCGGGCACCTGAACCACCAGTGTCACGTAGTGATCGCCCCGGACGTCCCTGTTTCTCCAGGAAGGCACGCCCTTTCCTCTCAGACGGATTCTGGAATCTGTCTGGGTGCCGGCCTTCACATCATAAATCACCTTGCCATCCACGGTATCGATCAGGACCTCGCCGCCCAGCGCCGCAACCGCAAAGGAAACCGGCACTGTGGAATAAATGTCAAAATCCTGTCTCTGGAAAATAGGATGTCTTCCTACAATCACCTCGATCAGCACATCTCCCCTGGGGCCGCCATTGATGCCAGGCTCGCCCAGGCCGGGCATACGGGTAGACTGCCCATTGTCAATGCCCGCAGGAATATCCACGGAATATCGTTTTTTCATGGATATATATCCGGTTCCGCGACAATCGACACATTTATCCTTGATCATCTTGCCGCTTCCCTGGCAGTCCGGACAAGTCTGCACATTGCGGACGGTTCCGAAGATGGACTGCTGGGTAAACACAACCTGCCCCTTGCCCCCGCACTTGGAGCAAGTCTCAGGACTGGTTCCGGGCTTTGCACCGGAACCGTTACAAGTCTTGCAAGTCTCCTTTACATTCAGTTCTATTTCTTTTTTACAGCCGAACACAGCCTCTTCAAAAGAAATGCGGACACTGGTTCGTAAATTGGCCCCTTTCATGGGTCCGTTGCTGTGGGATCTGCTGCGGCCGCCGCCAAAAAGATCACCGAAAATATCGCCAAAAATATCACCGAAGTCTGCTCCGCTGAAATCAAACCCCCCGGCCCCTGCACCACCGTCAAAGGCAGCATGCCCAAACTGGTCATACTGGCGCCTCTTGTCCGGATCACTCAGAACGGCATACGCTTCCGAAGCCTCCTTAAATTTCTTTTCTGCTTCTGCATCCCCGGGATTCATGTCCGGATGATATTTCTTCGCCAGAACACGGTATGCTTTTTTGATGGCGGCATCATCTGCGCCTTTGTCCACGCCAAGGACTTCGTAATAGTCTCTCTTCTGCTCTGCCATAATAAACTCCTCATGTCAAAAATATACACACTTTTATAAAATATCACATTTTGCGCATTTATTCAATCATTTATTGTACTTCAGCCTATAAATTCAGCCTCTGAACAATGATATGCGCCCGTACATCCAGCCTTTCATGAGTCCCTTTCTCAGCCTGCGAAAACGGTGCCGCAATGGCACCGTCCCCGCTTATACCTCCCGGAAGTCTCCGTCAATCACGTCATCCTCGGGAGCCGATGTGTTTCCTGCTCCTGACGCCGCTCCACCCATGTCCGGGCCTGCCGCTCCGCCCTGTGCCTGCTGCATGTTCTCGTACATCTTGGTAAACAGACTCTGGGCACTGTTCATCAGCTTCTCCTTTGCCGCTTTCAGCTCATCCACTTCGCTGTCCGTCATCTCCTGGTCTTTTGTCCTGTCCAGAATTGCCTTTACGGCATCCAGGTCTGCCTGAACCGCCGACTTCTCGCTGTCACTAATCTTATCGCCCACTTCACCCAGGGCCTTCTCTGTCTGGAATACAAAGGAATCCGCATCATTCCTGGCTTCCACGGCCTCTTTGCGCTTCTTGTCCTGGGCTTCAAACTCTGCCGCTTCTTTTACGGCTCTGTCGATCTCGTCATCCGACATATTGGAACCCGCCGTAATCGTAATATGCTGTTCCTTTCCGGTACCCAGGTCCTTGGCGGACACATTTACGATACCGTTGGCGTCGATGTCAAAGGTAACTTCAATCTGGGGCACACCTCTTCTTGCAGGAGGAATCCCATCCAGACGGAATTGTCCCAGTGACTTGTTATCCCTGGCAAACTGTCTCTCGCCCTGCACAACATTGATGTCCACTGCCGTCTGATTGTCTGCCGCAGTAGAGAAAACCTGGCTGTGCTTGGTGGGAATGGTGGTATTTCTCTCAATCAGTCTGGTAGCCACACCGCCCATGGTCTCAATGGAAAGGGACAGCGGCGTTACATCCAGAAGCAGGATATCGCCCGCACCGGCATCACCTGCCAGCTTTCCGCCCTGCACCGAAGCGCCGATGGCCACACATTCGTCGGGATTCAGAGATTTGCCGGGTTCCTTGCCTATCAGCTGTCTCACCTTTTCCTGCACTGCAGGGATACGGGTAGAACCGCCTACCAGAAGTACCTGGCCCAGGTCGGAGTTGTTCAGGCCTGCATCCTTCATGGCATTCTGCACGGGAACTGCCGTTTTCTCCACCAGGTCATGCGTCAGCTCCTCAAACTGAGCGCGGCTCAGATTCATGTCAAAATGCCTGGGGCCTTCCGCCGTTGCCGTGATAAAAGGAAGATTGATATTGGTAGTCATGGCGCTGGAAAGTTCTTTTTTGGCCTTTTCTGCCGCTTCCTTCAGTCTCTGCATTGCCATCTTGTCATTGGAAAGATCTACACCTTCCGCCTTCTTAAACTCAGCCAGCATCCACTGGATAATCTTATTGTCAAAGTCATCGCCTCCCAGATGGGTATCGCCGTTGGTGGCAAGCACTTCGATAACGCCATCCCCGATCTCAATAATAGAGACATCAAAGGTACCGCCTCCCAGGTCATAAACCATGATCTTCTGCTCTTTCTCATTGTCAAGGCCGTATGCCAGGGCAGCCGCCGTAGGCTCATTGATAATACGCTTTACTTCCAAACCGGCAATCTTGCCCGCATCCTTGGTTGCCTGGCGCTGGGCGTCATTGAAATATGCCGGTACCGTGATAACCGCCTCGGTAACCTTCTCTCCCAGATAGCTCTCTGCGTCGGCCTTCAGCTTCTGCAGAATCATGGAAGAGATCTGCTGGGGCGAATATCTCTTTCCGTCAATGGAGCGTCCGTTGTCCGTACCCATATCTCTCTTGATGGAAGAAATGGTCTTCTCCGCGTTGGTCACTGCCTGACGCTTTGCAGGCTCGCCAACCAGTCTCTCTCCGGTCTTTGTAAAAGCAACTACAGAGGGTGTCGTCCGTGCGCCTTCCGCGTTTGCAATGACAGTGGGCTTGCCGCCCTCCATAACTGCCACGCAGCTATTTGTAGTACCAAGGTCAATTCCGATAATCTTACTCATTTTATATCCTCCTATTTCACACCATATCTGTGATCAATCTGCATTTTCTATCCAAAATTTTACTTTTGAACCATTTCTTACTCTACCACGGCAACCATGGAATGTCTCACCACACTGTCCCGGTACATATAGCCTTTCTGTAATTCCTGCGCTATAACGCCGGATCCATAGGTTTCGCTTTCCACCTGCATCACCGCATTATGGAGATTGGGGTCAAATTCCTGCCCTACCGCCTCAATGGGCTTCACACCTATATTTTCCAGTTCCGTCAGAAGCTGTTTGTACACCCGCGTCATCCCGTCCACAAAGGGGTCTTCCTTTTTCTCTTCCGGAACGGTCTGCAGTCCTCTCTCAAAGTTGTCGACCACTGGAAGAATCTTCTCCACAACGCTCCTGGCTCCTGTTTCAAACATAGCGTGCTTTTCTTTTTCCGTGCGGTTCCGGAAATTTTCAAATTCGGCCAGCTGGCGTTTCACTTTATCCTCCAGCTGTTCGATCTGCTCCTTATACCCCTGGGATTTTTTATCCAGCTTCGCCTGCTTTTTCGCAGCTCTTTTTTCTGCCCAGGTCTTCGGGTCTTCTCCCTCGGGAGGCGCCGTGTCTTCCCCGGCACTTTCCGGGTTCTCTTCCTCGCCCTGTCCTGCTTCCGGCTCCGGGGACTGTTCCTCCCCACACTCTTTCTGAACCGCAGCGGCTTCGGGAGTTTCCTGATCATTCTCTTTTTCTATTTCCATGTCTCGTTCCTGATCTGCCATATCTCCAATCTTTAACCTCCAATCCTTTCTTCAGCTTCCGCTATGTTTTTTCCTGATTCCTGTATAGTTCATCAAGCTGGGACTGAATGGTCCTCAGCGTAACTACCACCTTGTCATAATCCATCCTTTTGGGTCCCACAATTCCAATGGTTCCCTTCATGCCGCCCCCCAGTTCGTAAGTCGCCGTAACCACGCTGCAGTCCCGCATACTCTTCACCGGGGTCTCGGAACCAATATAAACCTGGATTCCCGTTTCCTCCACATCCGCATGGGCCTCCTGAAGAAGTTCCCCCAGCAGCTGCTTTTCCTCAAAGGTATTGATCAGTTCGCTGGCTTTCTGCTGGTCTGCCAGTTCCGGATACCGGAAAATATTGTTGGTGCCGCTGGTATAGATTTCCAGGTCCTCCTCTGCCCTTATGGCCTCTGCCACCGCGTCGATAACTTCCCCCACAATATGGCTGTGGATCCCCGCCTGCTGCTTCATAACCGCGATCATGGCCAGATTGATTTCATCGATGGCCAGCCCGTTTAAATGAGTGTTCAGCAATATATTCAGCTTCAGCAGCGTCTCGTCATCCAGTTCTTCCTCCACGGGAAGGATATTGTTTTTAATCACATTGCCCTCAATGACAATCACTGCCAGCAGCTGCCTGGCATCCACCCGGGAAAGCTGGATGAATTTCAGTTTGCTGCGCTTTGTCTGCGGAGCGGAAATCATGGTGGCATACTGGGTATTCTGTGCAAGAACCCTGGCCACATGCTTCAGAAGCGTCTCAACTTTGTTCTGGCGCTCCAGCAGCATCTCCTTCATTTCCCTCATCTCCACAACTTCCCGTTCCTTTTCCTCCATCATGGCATCCACATAAAAGCGGTAGCCTTTGTCCGAAGGGATCCTGCCCGCGGAAGTGTGGGGCTGGAAAATATACCCCATTTCCTCCAGATCAGCCATCTCGTTCCGAATGGTTGCCGAGCTCAGGTTCAGGTCGGTGTACTTGGAAATGGTTCTGCTGCCAACCGGTTCCCCGGTCTCCAGGTAATTGCGGATGACCGCCTGCAGGATTTTTCTTTTTCTCTCATCCAGCTCCATCCAGGCTGCCTTCCTTTCTGTTATTAGCACTCATTTGTAAGGAGTGCTAACATCTTTAACCATAAAATATCACTTACCCTATACATTGTCAACCAATTTCCTGAAAAATAATTCTAAAAAAATTCTAAATATAATTTTCTGCAAAAAAGCGACATCCTAATGCCGCACTGAATGCAACATTTCGGATGCCGCCTTTTTGGTTTTCGTCCGGGTCCGGAAACTCAGATGTCAAAACTTCCCTTAACCTCACCGTTCATCACGTAATAAACCTTGTTTTCTTCCGGTTTTACATAAAGTTCAATGCTGGCCAGATCCCCTGCTTTCTGCTTATGTTCTGATTTCCATGCCTCTTTGGCAATCTTCATCAGTTCTTCCTCTGCACAGGACTTTCCCGCGTACTGTACGTGCAGGGTACACTTAACCTCAGGCTTCTTTGCAGCAGTCTGGGTTGTTGTCTTTTTCGTTGTCTTGGAAGTTTCCGTTTTAGAAGCTGCCTTCTTTGCCGGTGCCTTCTTTCCTCCTGCTGCTTCAGTCTCCGCTGCCTTGGGTTCTGCTACTGTTTCTTCTGCCTTTATATTTTCTGTCTTAGTTTCAATAGCTTCAACCTTTGCTGCTTCCACAGTGTTCACTGCGGACTCCGTAGCTTTTTTTCTTGCCATAATGCCACTTCCTTTCTTTCGGTACATTCAAATATTTCATGATAAGACCAGGTTCTGCAGCTTTTCTGCTACCTGCCCTAAAGCATTGTATTCCATTTTTGGTAAAAAGTCAACTATGTAGTGTTTTATTGTCTTATCTAAAAGTTTAGATGCTTACGCATTGTGTGCGCGCTTCCAGGCTCACCGGGTCCCTTGCCTGATAATCAAACAGAACAAAATACTGCTGTCCGCCGGCGCCCCCCTGTGCCATCTGCTCCCTGTCCCACACCGGATAAGTAAACGGTTCCAAATGCGTCATCTTGCCCAGCTGTCTCCGGTCCCGGCCCTCATAACCTGTCAGAAAACGATGTTCCCGCTCTTCCCTCTCATAAAAATTCCTGATTTTTTCCTGATATCCTGATAATTCTGCCGCAAAATCCGGCCGGCTCTTCAGGTTTTCACGAAGATATATGTCATAAGTGAGAAGTTCCCGGTACGCTGCCAGCCGTCCCGGATCCTGTTTTTTCACAAACTCCAGAAGCATCTCATACCGGCGGATCCGGGAGAAAGTGGCTGTGGTCCATCCTTTTCCGTCAAAAAATTCCGCCAATGTCTCATACATGGCAAACGGATCCCCGAATGCACGCTCCAGAAAACACATGGTATGAACAAACTGGGCGCTGTTATAATACACTTCCACCATTTCCTCCACCCGTTTCAGTTTCAGTACCTGGGCATAGGACAGCCATTTGGTACACAGCACTTCATATGGCGGCTGTTCCAGATACCGGATACCATATTCCCCTGCCTTTTCCCACATTCCGGAACCCTTCAGCACTTTCAGGAAGCCAAGCTGCAGCTGCTGGGGCCGCATCCGGTAAACTCTGTTGAAAGACATGCGGAAGCTTTCATAATCTTCATAGGGAAGCCCTGCAATCAGGTCCAGATGCTGGTGCACATTCCCTCCGCGGCGGATATCCGCCACATTTTTCTCCAGTCTTTCCAGATCCGTCCTGCGGTGTACGGCCTCCAGGGTCCGGGGATTCACCGACTGGACACCGATCTCAAGCTGCGCCAGCCCGGGCCGGAACCGCCCAAGCAATGCCGTCTCCTCCTGCCGGAGAATATCCGCGGAAATCTCGAAATGAAAATTTGTGACACCATTGTCATGTTCATAAATATACTTCCATATTTCCATGGCATGTTCATGGCGGCAGTTAAATGTCCTGTCCACAAATTTTACCTGCCTTACTTTGTGATCCAGAAAAAACTGCAGTTCCCTTTTTACCACACTGATATTGCGGAACCTGACCTTCTTTTCCACGGAAGACAGACAATAACTGCAGTCAAAGGGACATCCCCTGCTGCTCTCATAGTAAATGATTCTGTTTTCAAACGGTTCCAGGTCATCATACAAAAACGGGATTTTGCTGAAATCTGTCAGCTCACGGCAGCCAGTGTATCCTGAATGCAGGTACAGGCCCCTGATCTTGTCCAGCTGTCCCTCTCCCATATAAAATGACATCAGCTCCCTGAAAGTGTCCTCCCCTTCCCCCGCCATGATACCGCTCAGCTGAGGGTAACTGTCCAGAATCACATCCGCGCCCCAGGATACCTCCGGGCCTCCCAGCCACAATGCCGTACCGGGCAGGATCTTGGGCAGTTCCGCCAGCATCTCCCGCACCATCCTCCAGTTCCAGATATAGCAGGAAAAGCCGATGGCATCCGGCTTTCTGGCATATAAATCTGCAAGAATCTCCTGCATGGGCTGATTTATGGTATACTCTGCCAGTTCCACAGATTTCCGGTGTTCTTCTTCCACGCAGGCACGCAGACTGTAAATGGCCGGATTGGAATGTATATATTTTGCATTCACCGCCGCCAGTATAAATTTCACGCTAACCTCCATACCGCCTCCGGCGGCTCTCATTCAAATACAAAACACCGCCTTGGGCAGTTCAAATCCAAATACAAAACGCCGCCTCCGACGGTTTAAATCCAAATACAACGCCCGGTATCAGGCAAAGTAATGGACATTTAAAGTCCGAACCGGGTCTCCAGCTCCGCCCACATTTCCTGGGGTAATTCCGCAATGGAAGCCGCCCCCGTATTCCTGGCTTTCTCTTCCATGGCAAGAATGCAGCGGAAAAAATAATTTACGCCCGTGACAAGGCTTTTTTTCACGGCTTTATTCAGCGTAAATCCCACCTCATCCACACCGCTTTCCGCAAAGGCCTTAAGATAAGTCTCCACATCATAAGGAATGGTCACAAGCTCTGCCTCCCATCCCCTTTCATTGCCTGATAATATGGCAAACTGGGCCCGCCGGCCCACGCCGTCCATGGCAAGGCCCAGCGCACCGGGGTTCAGATAAGTCTTTCCCTGCACAATGTCGGTTTCCTGATGGTGGCTGTGACCGCCAAGCAGATACCGGTATGGCAGCCGGGCCATAACCTTTTCCTTCAGCCCTTCTTCCTTTTCCACATTGCCCCGCACTTTTCCGGGTGTTCCATGGCAAATATAAAGCAGGGGACAGCCCTCTATCCGCACTTCCCTCTCCGTGGGCAGGGACGCGAAAAATGCCATGTCTGTCTCCGTGAGATGCTCCATGGTATAGTACAATGTGCCGTTGGCTGAGGAGGGCTTCCAATTTTCCCGGTTTCCCTTATTGTCCAGCAAATAATCCTCCCGGTTTCCGCGAATCATGTGACAGGGATATTTTTCACGCATTTCATACAGAAATTTCATGGTTCGCTCCGGATATGGCCCATCCGTCACATAATCTCCCAGGGAAATGATCCCGTCCACCGGATGCTCCCCAATATATTCCCCAAAAGCTTCCAGCGCCTTATAATTTCCGTGTACATCACTGATCACTGCCCATTTTGCCATGTCGTCCTCCATACTGTTTAAGGTGTGTCGGAAAACGTTTTGCCGACACACCCTGAAAAATTTTCCTATTCTGTTTTTTACATCCTTTCAGCAATCCGGAAATGCATTTTCAGACACGCTCTACGAAAGGAGACTGGCCGTGAACCGGTCAAAAGCTTCCCGGCCTTTAGGCGTCCTCTTGTACACACCGGCATCTTCCAGCACTTCCATAAATACCAGACCTATCTCTTTCTCCACAATGCTGTCAATATTGGAGCCATCGATTCTGTCATATCCGGCCGAAAATTCCTCCACCCAGTCCGCATGCTTTGCCAGTGTCTCGTCGGCCCGAAGATCTGCCCCGCATAAAATCGCTTTTTTCAAAGCTGCCATCTCTTCTTTCAGGCGGGCCGGAAGCACGGCCAGCCCCATTACCTCAATCAGGCCAATGTTTTCTTTCTTAATATGATGCAGTTTCCCATGAGGATGATAGACGCCCAGCGGATGCTCCTGCGTGGTAATATTATTCCGCAGCACCAGATCCAGTTCAAAATTCTCCCCCCGTTTTCTGGCGATGGGTGTTATGGTATTATGGGGTTCCTTGTCCGTATACGCGTAGATAAATGCGCTTTCATCCGTATATCCGCGCCATTTTTCCAGTATCACGTCTGCCAGCGCAATGATACGGTCACTGTCCGGACCGCTAAGCCGGATCACCGACATGGGCCATCTGACAATGCCGGCCGTCACATCCCCGAATCCCGGCACCGTAAAATCTCTCTCCACCGGCGCCTTCGCCATGGGAAACTCATAATGGCCGCCCTGAAAATGGTCATGGCTTAAAATGGAGCCTCCCACAATGGGAAGATCCGCGTTGGAGCCTACAAAATAATGAGGAAACTGCTTTACAAAATCGAACAGTTTACAGAAAGCGGCGTGGTCAATCTTCATTGGCACATGCCGGAAGTTGAACACAATACAGTGCTCGTTATAATATACATAAGGAGAATACTGAAATCCCCACTGACTGCCGTGAATGGTCACCGGAATAATCCGGTGATTCTGCCTGGCCGGATAATTGATCCTGCCCGCATACCCCTCGTTCTCCCGGCACAGCAGGCATTTGGGATATCCTGACTGCTTTGCGTTTCTGGCCGCGGCAATGGCCTTGGGATCCTTTTCCGGTTTTGATAAATTTATGGTGATATCCAGATCCCCGTATTTTGTGTCCACAGTCCACTTCATATCTTTTCGGATGCGGTATCTCCTGATATAATCGGAATCCCCGCTGAATTTATAATAATGGTCCGTGGCCGCCCTGGGGGATTTCTCCCGGTACAGCTGCCAGAACGTCCCGATGACCTGGCTGGGCCTGGGCAACAGCATGCCCATCACCCTGGTGTCAAACAAGTCGCGGTACGCCACACTGTTCTCGGGCAGAATCCCTTTTTCATAAGCATAGTCACACATCCGGGCCAGAATTTCCTCCAGTCCTGCCTCCTGCTCCCCTTCTCCCGCCTCCGGGGCAGTTCCCTCCCCGGATTCCTCCGGTTCGTCCAGTTCAAAAAGTTCCAGCAGCCTGTTTGTGGTAAAAACCACATCCTCTTCCGGCACCAGTCCTGTCCGCACTCCATAATTAACCAGTTTTCTGATGTCTGTCTGTATCATTCTTCCGCCCCCTGCCTCTCTGTATTTTTATGTTATGCCGGTTTTGCCGTCCGGACAGCTTTGTGTCTCCGGTTCCCTCCCGGCTTTCCATGGCCCGGGAAAAATTCCTTCTATGACACCGGTGCCCCTATCCTGCTACATCGCACAGGGACCATTTCCCACTTCCACCACATAAAAATCTGCCGCGTAACCGATTTTCGCCTCATATGCCCTGCCCACCTGATCAATGAAGCAGTCAATGGCCTCATCCTTCACAATGCTCACGGTGCATCCGCCGAAACCGGCTCCGGTCATACGGGAGCCGATAACCCCCTCCACCTTCCAGGCTTCTTCCACCAGAGTGTCCAGTTCCACGCCGGTCACCTCATAGTCATCCCTGAGAGATACATGGGATGCATTCATCAGCTGCCCGAACAATGCCACATCATTTGCCTTCAGGGCTTCCACCGCCCGAATGGTACGCTGATTCTCACAGACGGCATGCTTTGCCCTTTTTCTGCGCACATCACTCTGGATGGCAGACTGGTATTTTTCAAAGGTCTCCTCATCCAGATCTCCAAGGCTGTCAATCTTCACCACCTGCTGCAGCTCTGCAAGGGCCGTCTCGCACTCACTGCGGCGTTCATTGTATTTGGAGTCGCCCAGCCCTCTCTTTTTGTTGCTGCTGGCAATGACGATTTTGGCGCCTTCCAGCACAATGGGCGCATATTCAAAGGACAAATCTGCCGTGTCCAGGAAAATGGCATTGTCCTTTTTCCCCATGGCAATGGCAAACTGGTCCATAATACCACAATTTACTTTATTAAAATGGTTTTCCGCATACTGTCCGATCAGCGCCAGATCCTGATTGTTCACTTCAAACCCGAAAAAATCCCGCAGAATAAATCCTGTCAGGACCTCCACGGAGGCAGAGGAAGACAGCCCGGAGCCGTTGGGAATATTTCCGTACAGCATCAGGTCCATGCCCGAAGGAATTTCCATATTCCTTTCGCCAAACGCCCACATAACGCCCTTGGGATAGTTTGTCCAGCCTGCCTCCTTAGACGGCACCAGCTCCTCCAGGGAGGATTCCAGCACTCCCAGCTTCTCAAAATTCATGGAATAAAAACGCAGCTTATGATCCGCCCTCTTCCTGGCCGCCCCATATGTTCCTATGGTCAGCGCGCAGGGAAACACATGACCGCCATTATAGTCGGTATGTTCCCCGATCAGATTGACCCTTCCCGGCGCAAAATATGTCTTCACACCCTCTGTATCCCCAAATACTTCCGCAAATCTTTTTAACAATACGTCTTTCATGCTACCTCCATTCCGTGCGGCACCCTCTGCGGCACTGTTTTGTCCATGAGTCCATTATACATGATTTCTTCCCGTAATTGCCACATTTATTTGTTTTTTGAACCTGCCAAAATGTTAAATTCTGAAAATACATCCGGAAAATTTTACTCAATTATCACTTGATTTTCTTTCTCCGGCTTCTCATGTGCAGACTCAAGCATTGCTTTATTCCCTATTTTACCTTTTTCCGTTATAATGATAACCGTACTGGTACAAACCCGACGGTTTCAGCGGATCCGGACCTGCCCTTTTATGCGTACAGGCTTCCCTTCATAAGACACAACCTGCCCGAATCAGATTTTCCCTATCGGACCGGCGTCCAGGACGCACTGCAGGGTGGAAGATGCCGGAACCACTTGTAACTTTCCCGGAAATCATAATAAAAAGGAGATACATTATGTTTGACACAATGAGCGTAGCACGTAAAATCAGGGAGGCCCGAATCTCCCTGAACATGACACAAATGAATCTGGCCGATGCCATGGAGGTCAGCTATCAGGCTGTCTCAAACTGGGAGCGGGGCAATTCCATGCCCGACATCTCCAAACTGGAGCAGCTCTGCCAGATTCTGCATCTGAAGCTGGATGATTTATTGGGAACGGAACATGCCGCCCGGACACTGGAAAAAGTCATCCACCCGGAGGCAGACTGCCAGCATCCTTCAGAACCTATTACCATAGCAGAAATCCAGGAGGTAGCTCCCCTGCTTCCTCCCAAAGAAATGAATCAGCTGATAGAAAATACACTGGAGAATGAAGAGACTTTTCAGCTTTCTGCCATTGTAGGACTGGCCCCTTATATGGACGAATATCTCCTGGATCATTTTATTCAGAAAGAACACATAAGCCATCCCGAAGATCTGGCAGACATAGCACCCTTTCTGGGTTCCCGGACCCTGGACCGTCTGGTCTCACAGGCTGACCCCGGCCAGGACCTGTCCGTCCTCTACCCTTTCCTGTCGCAGGAAAACCTGGATACACTGGCCCGAAGCAATCCCGACCGGCTTCCTGCCATGGCTCCCTTTCTGGATTCACAGAGTCTGGACAAACTGGTCTCACAGGCTGGCCCCGGACGGGACCTGGCCTTCCTCTACCCTTTCCTGTCCCAGGAAAACCTGGATGCACTGGCCCAAAGCAATCCCGACCGGCTCCCTGCCATGGCTCCCTTTCTGGACTCACAGAGTCTGGACAAGCTGGTCTCACAGGCTGACCCCGGACGGGATATGTCCTTCCTCTATCCTTTCCTGTCACAGGAAACGCTGAAAAAATATGCCGAGAAACTTGCTTTACGGCATTAATTTGTGACCTGATGGCGGCAGTAACCATGTATTCCGGCTGCTGCCGCCGTCAAAGCCGCCGTCAGCTCAATACATGTCATAACGATCCTCGCCTTGTCCGGCGCCTCCAGAAAACAGCCCGGATAGGATAAGGGCATACTGTAGCAAATTGTATGAAGAACCGCATTGATGCCACCGGCCGGCAGCAGGTCCAGGATGATTCTCATCACCGCAAAGGGCCCCATGTACAGCAGCAGGGAACGCACCAGGGAAGCAAATGACTGTCTGCTGTTTGCCGATACCGCACATACCAGAACCGCCAGCACCAGTACGGAAAACCAGCCGCATAGATACAGAGTCAGCACCGCACTGCCCATGGAAGCAGACTTATCCGGAAAATACATTGGCATTTCCGCAAACACGCAGCTGACTTTCAGCCCTTCGGTTCCGTAACTGAATATATACTGAAGAAACACGCTTCCGCAGGTAATCCAGTAATACACGGAAGCCAGGAAGCCTCCCGCAGCCATGCGTATGCCCCACAGCGTCAGACGGCCATTTGCCGCAGGCAGTATGATACCCGCAGTCCCGCAGGCATAATCTTCGGAAAACATTGTGGAAAGCAGAACCGTTATCGCCAGACAGGCAAGTATATAGGCAATCAGGTATCTGTCCCAGAATCCCATGGCGCCACCGCCATAGCCAAAAATATAATCTCCCTGAACGTACCGGCTGGCTGTCCACCCTTCTGCCAGTACAAAATCCGTCTTTCCATCCTCCCCCAGGACAGTCTCTCCAAACATCTTCGCCACAATCCGGTTGCAGAAATTATCACTTCCGCCATTTTCTGCTGCCTTCTGCATTTCCTCCATCCTGGTACTGCGGTCAAAATAGTTTACCGGCGGCCCGTATTTTTTCCATATCTCCCTCACGGTGTCTTCTGTCAGAGGGCCGGAGAATTCCGCCGCGATTTCCTTATCCCGGGCAATGGCATACTTCCCATGATACAGAATACCGCCCTCGTCAATAACCCCTTCTCCCCAGACACTGTTTCCTATGGCATAAAATAAAGTGAAAAACAATGCCGTAAGCATGGCTGCCCAGGCAGTCTTTTTTGATAAAATTCGATACAATTCTGTTTTGAACATTCTTCCTCCATCTCAGTTTCGCAAAACCCTTTCTGCACGCTTTTCCTGTTTTCCCGGATTTTCCTGTTTCTCCGTTCCTCAAAACCCTTTCCCCGCACTTTTCCTGTTTTTTATTTTTATATCAATTTCCGGCTTCGGAGAAATAGTACAGATATACATCCTCCAGATCCGGGTCCCCGGGACGGGCGTTCTCCACCGGGCAGAAATCCGACACAATGCGCAGTCTGACCCCGCTGTCCGTGTTGCGCAGATTGCTGACCCGGAACCTGGCCTGGTATGTTTCCGTATCCTCCGGCTTCACAATGCACTCCCACACTTTCCCGCGCACCGTCTCCAGCATATTTCCAATGTCTCCCGCTGCCAGCAGCTTCCCCTCCCTCATCAGAAGGATTTCGTCCGCAATATACTCCACATCCGGCACAATATGGGTGGACAAAATAATAATTCTGTTTTTTGACAAAGAACTGATAATATTCCGAAAACGGATTCGTTCTTTGGGATCCAGACCCGTGGTGGGTTCATCCAGTACCAGAAGCTCCGGATCGTTTAAAAGCGCCTGGGCGATTCCCAGCCGCCGGATCATCCCGCCGGAAAAAGTCTTGATCTTCTTATTTTTCACCGATGTCAGTTCCACCAGGCCAAGCAATTCCTCAGACCTGGCTTCCGCTTCTCCCCTGGGCAGGGCCTTCAGGGCTGCCAGGTACATCAGGAATCTCTTGGCGGTAAACTCCGGATAATAGCCGAAGTTCTGGGGCAGATACCCAAGAATTCTCCGATATTCCGCTCCCATCTTTCCAATTTCCATGCCCCCGCAGCACACAGTCCCCTCCGTAGCCTCCAGGATACCGCAGATCATGCGCAGCAAAGTGGTTTTTCCTGAACCGTTTGCCCCCAGAAGTCCGTATACCCCCCGGGTCATAGTATAGGAAAACCCGTTTACCGCGGTTTTGGAGCCATATTTCTTCGTCAGTCCTTCCAAGGTCAGTTCCAGCATAACACCTCTCCCCTCCTGATTTTTTCGTACATGTACCGCAGCTGCCAGGCCAGCAGCAATCCGCCCGCCAGCAGGGCTGCCACCCACACCCATATGAATGCCATCGTATAAAAGTGCGCGGGAATTCTGGTCTGTACAGCGGCCAATATCCCTGTCACAAAGGCTGCCACTATCTGTCCGTACCATCCCCTGCCTCCCCGCAGGCCAGTGACAAACAAAAGACAGAAGACATTTGACAGCACAAAGGGAACCAGAATATACAGGCTGACTTGTACAAATGGCATAACCGTATACTCCGCAATTCTTACACTGCAGAACATGAGCACAACAATATCCACACTGCCCGACAATATCATTCTGATGGTCCACAGCTGGAGCAGATTAAAATAACAGCTCTGCTCCAGTTCTGCCACTCCCCTGGAAAAATGTCTGCCCATGTCTCCGCAGCCCAGCACTCCCATCCATGCTGCCAGGATGGAAGTCCAGTTCAGGAAATCCCTCAGTCCCCCCCGGACCATGGATGTTTTTTCCACCCATATCACCAGCATCACCACCACTGCTCCCTGTAATAGCCAGAAACCGGGTGAAATATACTGCAGCTGTATCAAAAGCAGGTTCTCCCGGGGAGGTGCCCTATGAACTACTTTTTCCCGGACTTCCAGGCCGATTCTTGCAATTGCCTCCGTTCTCCCGGGTTCTTCCGGAGACAGTGATGCTGCGGTTTCACGAAACTTTTTCACAAACCCGGCCTCTGTCAGCCCGGCTCCCTCCCGGATATTTCTTCCTTTCGGACGCTCTTCCGCCCCTTCCGACTGCCTTTCCTGATGCTCTCTCATTCCCAAAAGTCCTCCTTCCGCAGCATATCCCGGAGCTTGTCCATTCCCTGCCTGACCCTGGACTTCACGGTGGAAACCGCCGCACCCGTTGCCTGCCCTATCTCCCGATACTTCATATCATATAAATAATGGCATAAAACCGCTTCCCTCTGTGTCTCCGGCAGCATTGCCAGCGCTTCCATAAGCCGGTGGTGTACATCCCTCTCCACAGCCCGGGCTTCCGGCATCGCCTGCTTCTTTTCCTCCCAGGTTCCGTCCTTCAGCGATTCCGCAAAATACCACAGTTCCCCTGCTTCTCCGGAATTTTTCCCTGCTTCCTGCTGCCAGGGACTTTCAAGGGATGTCAGCATTTCCTTTTCTTTTCCCTTTTTCCGCATATGGTTCCTGCATACATTCATGGCGATGGTCAGCAGATATCCCTTCAGATTGTGCTCATGGTAACCCTCCACATATTTAATAAATCGCAGAAATGTTTCCTGGGCCAGATCACCGGCATCCTGACGGCTGCCGGTCTGAAAGGCGCAAAAACGATAGATATCGTCATAATACTTTTCCGCGATATCCTGCAGGTATCCCTTATCTCCTTTTTGAATGGCACGTATCCACCGGCGCTCGCTCACAATGGTTCCTTTCATTTTCAGACTCTGTACTATATATAATCTCTCCCACCGGAAAAAAGTTTTCCAGTTTCAAAAATTTTTTTACAATAAATTGCCCGGAAGAATTCTGTCATGAAAAACTGCCGCATCCTTCCGGAATACGGCAGCCATTCTTTCCTATTTTAAAATCATCACGTAAAAAGCATCATAGAAAGAGCAGATATCATACTTTTCTTCCGAAAACAGCGCTGCCTGGGGCGGCTTTACAAGATATGCCACCGACTTCCCTGCCGCTTCATTTTCTGCCAGGATTTCCTCCGTCACGTCCAGAAAACAATACCGCTCCAAATAAGGCAGCACTTCCCTGCCGTCCTGAATATTGCTGATCCCCTGATAGTAATGGGCATCCATTTCATGACTGTACATGGTCAGAATCTGTCCAACCATATTTACCCCTTCCCCCTGGGGATCCGGTGCAATATAATAATAGTCCACCGGCTGTTCTTTTATATAATTCAGTGCATTTAAATACGGTTCATAGTAATAGTATCTGCTCACCTCCGCCCATTCCCCGAAGTAATTGGATGCAAACATCAGGGCCAGGATGCCGTAGATTCCCGCTATGGGAAAAGCAGCCAGCCAGCATTTTCTGATACACCACAGAATACCCACGCCCGCGGTGACCAGCACCGGATAAAAAATAATATTGATCCGGTTTATGGTCACTTCCTTTGTGAGAATGCCCACCCAGATTCCCATGAGAAGCCAGCCCAGCAGCGCCGCGTAAGGCAGCTTCTGCAGGGTATCTCCCGCTTTTCTGATTTTCTGTATCACAACAATCAGCCCCAGAGCGAAAAATATGTTTGTCAGATAATATGTGGGGCCGAACTTCACAATGGTGTTGGTAATACTCTTATCCCCGTTCCACCATACAGTGGTAAACGTACTGACAATATTTTTCCGCAGCTGCTCCCAGGAAAACTGTACAAACAGAATATCCTTTGCCCGCATCTCATTGGGGAAAAAAGGAATCGTAAAGAAAGGGGTCTCTATGGAGTCCATCCCCAGCACATTGATGAGCATGGTCAGAAACTCCGGCAGCGCCACCAGAAAATAAATACCGACACACAGAAGGATCTCCCTGCCCTTCAGGGCTTTCCGGCACAGCAGCCAGATGGCCATGCCCAGCAGGAAAAGCGGTACGGAATAATTTGCCACACCGTAGCAATAGGAACAAAGCCCGAAAAAAACCATGGATAAATACAGCAGTCCTTTTTTCCGCAGGCCCGCCGCCAAAAGACATATGCCTGCCAGAAATACATGGGGAAATAAATTACAGTCAAATGACCATCTGCTCTGCATATAATGCCAGGGACAGATGACACCCAGCAGCAGACAGACCAGCGCAAGCTTTGTGCCCGCCGTCTGCCTTGCGAATATGTATAGGGCCAGAAGTCCCAGACAGCTTGCCAGCAGCATGGGAAGACGTATGGAAACCGTAGAAAAACCCAGAATCCTGATAAAGGGCACCATACAATACGAAAGCAGCACACTCATCTGGCTGCCCCTCCATGCCGTAAAGTGAACCGGATAGCGCATTCCGTACCGGTCTGTCCCGTAATCTGCCAGAGCCATGGCATCCACGGCCGCCATGGCTTCATCCTGATGCACTCCCACCGGGATAATACCGAAATGAAACGCCCTGATAAAAATCCCGCCCAGCAAAAGAACTGCCACAAGAAACACTTCTGTCTTCGGGTCAGCCAGAATCTCTTTTATTTTCTTCATCTCCTACCCCCTGCCTGCCAGGAACAGGCTTTGGCCGTCCCCGGTAAAATCCAAATTCATTCTATCAGACCTGTCATCCGAAGTCAACAATTCCCCTGCGGCCCGGGCCTTCCGGCGGCGTTTCTCTTTTCCAGGCTCAGATAGGTCTGGTATATGATCACAAAGCCCAGCGGCCCTCCTATAATACCCCAGAGGCCGAAGAGTTTGATGCCCGCATAAATGGAGAGCAAAATGGCAATGGGGGACACTCCCACCTTTTTCCCGATCAGTTTGGGCTCCAGCAGTTCCCGGATTAAGATGCATACCACATACACCACCAGACAGACTATGGCCTGCACATAACTTCCGTAAAAAAACTGCTGGACAGCCAGGGGCACCAGAACGATTCCCGTGCCGATAAATGGCAGTGCATCCAGAATTCCCGCCAGCAGTCCCCACAAAATGCCATTGTGAATCCCTGCCAGGCCCAGCGCCGAGGCGGCAAGCGCCCCGATTATGCCCATGATAATCATCTGGGCCTTCACATATGTGGCAATATAGCGCACGATGCCACATATAATCTCAAGGTACACATAACATTCCTCTTTGTCCAGAAGCCGGTTCATAATGTCATCATAATCTTTTGCCAGAAGT
Source organism: uncultured Acetatifactor sp. (assembly GCA_910577185.1). Lineage (GTDB taxonomy): Bacteria > Bacillota > Clostridia > Lachnospirales > Lachnospiraceae > Acetatifactor. The sequence continues at coordinate 42,177 of CAJTLR010000005.1, read as the reverse complement.
ACCGTGGCAATCAGGAACGTGACCAGAAAACCTCCCACAGTCCCGAATGCCTTCACATAGGTCAGGGACTGGGAGAGCATATCCGGCAGCATCTGCAGCTGAAAATAATCAATTCCATCCTGAATCCTCACATACAGAAGCTGTTCCAGATAAAGATTGTCAATTCCCAGTATTTTTCCTAACGTATTACAGGCATCGTGCAGAAAAAGCGACAGTTCCGTCTCCAGGGAATCCAGCCCTCTCACAAAATCAGGCAGACTTCCCACGATCCAGGAAAAAAGCACCCACAGCAGGACACCCAGGATTCCGCAGGCCAGCAGAAGCAGAAGCAATGCCCCCACCTGTCTGTGTATCCGCAGCTTCCTCTGCAGTTTCTGCAGCAGCGGCCCGAAAATTGTCACAAATAAAATGGCTGTCAACACCGGCGCTGTCAAAGGTGCAATCACTTTCAGAAAAAAATAAACTGCTCCCGTCAAAAGGAGCAGCTTCAAAGCTTTGTTTTCTTTTATCCTGTCTGCCATACTGACCCCCGCACATCATTTTCTGCTTATAGTATGGGAGTTTTCATGGAAATTCATAACTGTGAAAAAAAGGAAAATGCCCTGCCATGGGGCCTGATCTGAAACTTCATTTCTTTCTTGGAATCCGGATGCATAAATTCCAGACAATAGGCGCAGAGGGCCACATTCTGAATGCCCAGACTCCGGGCCAGCTCCCTGCTTTTCTCATTCCCATACTTGGAATCTCCCAGAATGGGCATCCCTGCATGGGCCATTTGGGCGCGTATCTGGTGAAACCGCCCGGTATCAATCTGAATGTCCGCCAGGGCCAGACCTTCTTCCGGCCTTCTTTTCAGAATCGTATACCGCAGCACCGCCCTGCGTGCCCCGGGATGTTCCCCTTCCGCGGTCACCGCAGCACGGTTTCCTTCTTTTTTATACAGATAGTCTGTCAGTTCTCCTTCTGCGTCTGCGGGATTTCCGCAGATGACAGCATAATATTGTTTGCTGAAAGTTCCGCCTTCCTCTTTCGTCTGCAGCTGCCTGGTCAGGTCTGCCGCCGCCCTCCGGTTTTTTCCGAAAACCAGCAGCCCTTCCACCGGCTGGTCCAG
>CAJTLR010000005.1:0-41056 GCA_910577185.1 uncultured Acetatifactor sp. | reverse complement strand
CGGTGGATCACCCCCAGATAAGGCAGCTTCCTTTTTTCTGACACTTCTGTCAGCTCCAGGTTTTCCTCCAGGTGATTTTTCAGTTCACTGATCACATCCTGCTGTCCCGCCCGGGCCGTCTGTGTGGCAAGCCCCGCCGCTTTTCGTACCACCAGAATATCTCCATCTTCGTAAAGAATCTCTGTCTTCATATTTTCCGCCGTTCACCCGGAACGGATCCTCTCTTTTGTTATCGTATTTTCCAAAAAATCATGGGTTCCCTGCCAGTGCCGCATCCCACCGGCTCCTGTTTCACCCCCCGGCCACAAAGAACTTTTTCAGGCCGCCGGGGGAAACAGCAGGCTGCCGTACAAGAGCAGCACTGCCAGGTGCACAAACAGAGTCCCCGCATAAGGTATCTTGTGCCGGTACGCCGCAATCCCGCTGATCATTGCCAGTCCGTATCCGAATAGATTTATCATTTGTCCCGCCCACAAAAGAGGGTCCTGATAGAGTTCTCCCGTCAGCGGTTCATAGGTGGTCCAGCGGATACCGGACCACAGCGCTTCCTTCCAGCTTATCCCAAGAAGCATCCCGGCTGCTGCCTGCAGCAAAAGACAGCCGGCCAGCACAGCTCCCGCCCAGCACCAGTCCCTGTCTGCCACTTCCTTCCTCCGGCACAGCATCCAGCCCAGCACCACTGCCAAAAAGCAGGGATATATGGCCACTCCCACGGACGCCAGCGCCACCGCGGGTATCTTTTTCCCTTTTGTCCACAAAAGGTATGCCCCCAGCAAAAGCCCGAAACCCACCGAGTCCGGCTGCGCCCAGCAGACGCCTCGCAGATACACCACCGGGGACAGCAGACACACTACAAAATAAAATGTGGGTTTCAGTTTCTCCCGCTGCCCATATCCTCCCGCTGCCGCCACACATAAAAATGCCACCGCGAAATCAGCAATGCCGCACAGCCACTTCATACTGTGCAGGGGCAGCAGGGGCAGATACTGCATCCAATGCACCATCAGATCATAGAGCGCCGACTGGATATGGTCGGGATGCCTGTCAAAATAATACCCGGCATCAGGACTCGCCCACCAGATGGCCGACCTCCTCAGATAAAGGGCAATCCCTGCCGCCAGCAGCGCCATCAGCAGAAACATATGTTTTTCCACCCATAAAAGCAGCTTTCTTTCTATTTTCAGCATGATTCCGTTTCCTTCCGTGTTTGATAGCCCTTATACAGCCCGAAAAAGCAGTTCCATGTAAGATAAAAATAAATCACAAGATTGCCCGCTGCCAGTGCGTAATGGGATACATGGTTCCAGCCCAGATAACTGCCCCCATTGCACTGCAGGGAAATCAGCACCAGCCCCACCGCCGGCAGCCAGAACCTGCGGTTCAGAATGGCACATACAGGCAGCAGAATCTCCGCAATATAATTGTAGCGTTCATGCATGCAGGGCAGCAGCATGGCACAAGTCATGGTGGTCCACACAATATATTCCAGATACGCTTCCAGACTGTGTTTTTTTCCGGACTGCACAAACAATACCGCAAACATCAGCAGTGCAAGGAAGGTGATGACAATGGCCGCCCGGCCGAACTGGTAATAGGGTGCATCCTGAAAAAACGTCCAGATATTGGGGTAATAGTAGTACATAAACGGATATTCCCCCAGCATATTTTTAAACAGTACAAAGGCGCTGTCAAAGCTGCATCCCCCCAGTATGGCAGGAATGCACAATGCCTGAATGGAAACAGGAATCCACACAAGATGAAGAATGGAAAATTTCTTTTTGTAAAAATACATGATCAGAAGCAGGGGAAGAATAAAGACTGCCTGAAGCTTCATGGCGATGCCGAACCCCAGCGCCCACATGCCTCTTACCGGTTTATCCTGCCACACATACCAGAAACTCAGCAATGCCAGGTAAACCCAGAGACTTTCACTCTGGGCAAGATATCCGCTGTTGATTACGGCCAGGGGATTGCACAAAACCAGAAGATACGCCCAGCTTCCGTAAAAATAACCTTTCTTTGTGCCGGAAACAATCGCCATAACCATTTTCATCGCCAGAAATGCTTCCAGATAATCGAAGAGAATGGATACCATTTTGATACTGATTATGGGTTCCACCGGTATCAGGGTCAGCAGATAGAAAATCGTCGCGTGGGGCAGATTATAGTCTCCTGTATAATTGGTCATGGCCGCAAGCGAACCCACTTCTTTCAGCTGGTTAAACCACATCATCAGGCTGTTTTCAAAATCAACTCCCACATACCAGATTCCCATCCAGCGCAAAGCCATGCCCAGTATGGAAATCATCCCTATTAAAATAAAAAATGTCCTGCGGTTCATCTCTTGCATACCATATCCTCTTTTCCGGTCATCCAGTCTATTTTTGGCGCAATCCCCTGGGATAATGATTTTTCATGAGACTGCCGGCCAGCTTTCCCCAGCCCGTGCCGAAGCCATCCACACAGACCAGATACCATCCTTTTTCTCCTGCTGCCGGCAGCGTCTGGCCGTTCAGATAAGCCCTCACGTCGGTTTCCCGGGAATCCAGCTGCCATATGTGCGCCGCATATGCCGGCGCAACAGCCTGCGCCAGGGCGTGGGAAGGTTCAAAGCGCCCTTTTTTTCTCTCTCCCAGGTGCAGTCCGGGACGCAGTACTTTCAGGCCTCTCAAATCCGGCATCCCGGCCGGGACCAGATAGAGATGATCCCCAAAACCCAGATACTGGCCGGCGCCCCTCCTTCCCACGGCATCCAGCATTTCCGAATCCTGATACCTGCCTGAGGGGAAGCAGAGATTCTGTTGGCAAAAATCATAAAAGCTTTCCAGCTGATTTCCGGCAGACCCCTTTATGATACCGGCTGCATCCCCGCGGCAATATTCTTCTCCCCTATGGCCCGTTTTCTGCAAAACTGCCGCAAAATGCCCTTCGCCCCTGATACGCCAGGGCCCCAGGCGCACTGTCCTGTCCAGTCCTTCCGCAGGTTTTTCCCAGAATGAAGGCACTCCGTCACAACCGGTCAGACCCATTTCCTCTTTGGGAACCGGAAGAATTTCAAATTCCCCGTGGCGCTCTAAAAACCTGCTGATGCTCCCCTCGTTTTCCTCAGGGGCAAAGGTGCAGGTGGAATACACCAGTCTTCCTCCGGGCGCAAGCAGCTTTGCCGCGCTATCCAGAATGCGGTCCTGTCTCTCCGCACACATTTTCACATTTTCCGGGCTCCATTCCTCGCTGGCGCTTCCGTTCTTGCGGAACATGCCTTCCCCGGAACAGGGCGCATCCACCAGGATTTTGTCAAAATAGCCTGCCAGCGCTTCTGCCAGGCGTTCCGGCGTCTCGTTTGTGACACATGCATTGCAAATTCCCATACGCTCTATATTTTCCGACAGTATCTTTGCCCTTGCGGAATGAATCTCATTGCAGAACAGAATTCCGCCCCCCTGCAGCTTTGCCGCAATCTGTGTGCTCTTTCCCCCGGGCGCGGCGCACAGATCCAGCACCCTGTCTCCCGGCGCCGCCTCCAGCAGTTCCGCCGGCGCCATGGCGCTGGGTTCCTGAATATAATACAGCCCCGCCTCATGAAAAGGATGCTTTCCCGGCTGGTCGCATGCCTGATAATAATATCCCGTCTCAGCCCAGGGAACCTTTTCCAAATGGGCAAAATCCCAGACGATGCCGCTCCCGTACCGCTCCGCAGCATTTATCCCGTCCAGCCCCCGCTTCAGGGAATTCAGCCGCAGGGCCTGGTGTTTTTCCTGTTCCAGGGTCTCCAGGAAAGCCGTGTATTCTTTTCCCAGCATCTGCTGCATTCTCTCCAAAAATGCTTCCGGCAGCATATCTTTCTCCTATATTCCGTGACGGTCCGGAAATATCCCGGGCCCTGATCATATTCTGCGTGCCTCAACGTAAACTTTTACCACAGAATACTGTACAAGTCAACACTTTTTTCATTGCCGGACCGGGCTTTCCAAAGTAGAACAGCCCGGACAGCGCTGCTGCCGCAAACACGGCCATTCCCGTTCCGAATCCGGGGGACACATAGGAAAAGGTAATCCTGTGGGTTCCTGCCCCTGTTCTGATCATCATGAAGGTATCCGCATATTTTTCCGGCTGAACCTGTTTTCCGTCGATTCTCACCTTCCAGCCTGCATCCCAGGGAATGGAGGTCATAATTCCATAACCTTCCGGAACTTCTATGGAGCCCTCCAGCTTCCCGCCCTTATGCCGTGCAATCTCCATGCCGTTTTCTTTTAAATTCTGTAACGCTTCCTTTAAAAGCCCTGTGTTCAGACGACAGATCAGGGCGTTTCTCACCCCGACGGCCGCAACCGGAATAACATCCACTGTCACTGTCTGGTCTGGCCGGAAGCTGCCCAGATACAAAATACATCTTGTCTCGGATGTAAAATACTCTCCCACTGTCTCCCCGTTTACAAGGACATCCGCCTGGGAATAGTCTCCCGTATCCAGATAAAGATATACCGGTTCCAAAGAGTCTGCCGTAAACGTGTAGCTCCAGCCCTCCCCTTTGTTTTCTGTGGCAAAATCTACGGAAGTGAAATATGCCTCGTCCGTGCCCGCTATGCTGTTCAGCAGAAGATTCTGATTCCGGAAAGGATCCGTTTCCCCGAAATCCACATTGGTTTCGGAGACCGGCGCGCTATATACCACGGGAAGCGCATTTTCATTTATATAGGAAGCGGTACCAAACTCCGTCTCGTCCAGCAGAGTGTAAAATTCCGGCACATCCGCGTCCTCCAGAATATACCGGACTCCCAAAAGACTGTCCGTCAGCGGCGTGGAACCATAGCCGGTATTGTAAAACCAGTCCTGGGCCATTCCCAGAATGCGGGTCAGCCTGTTCACAGCCGCGTTAAAGGTGGAAGAATAATGCGTCATCCCATGATACCCCAGCAGCATGGCATCATTTTTAGAATATTCAAACCCCTGGTTTACCCTGTAAAATCCCTGGTCCCTTTCCTGGATTCCCTCAATCAGAGGCTGTGTCTTATCGTAAGACGAAACATAATAATCCACATCATCATAACCGAACTCATTCTGTAATTGATACAGCAATGCGCGTCCGTTCAAACCCATGTCCGCGGCCACAATGCCCATCATCAGAAGAGCCGTACATTCCAGCACGGGCTTTCGCTGCCGGACCGTGGGCAATTTTTCTACCGGAAGCGCGCACACCGCCCTGGCGGCCAGATAAAGCACAAAAAAACTCATCACAAAGGACTGGCGGAAAGGGAAACTGTTGGGAAACGCAAAACCATGCCAGACCAGGTTCACGGAAACCAGGTAAAAACTCATGGCCAGAACCGCCAGAACCACTCCGGCGGCAGCCTTTTCCCGGACCGAAATCCTGCGCACCAGAAAAAACAGAATCGCCAGTCCGATACCCACATACCCGCAATAGACCGCCGGCATGGTCACCGCGCCGAAATATCTGGGCAGAATGGTATGATAGGATCCATTGGTAAATTTTTCAAAGAGATTCAGAAACGGGAAATAAGTCCCCTTCTCCCCGAAACTCTGTGTCACCGCAAACTTTCCCGAAGCCAGGTCCCTGACCACAGGCACCAGCAGCGGGGCGGACAGTCCCACGGCCAGAAGGGTGACAAAGGCAAAACGGCACGCGGCAGCCCCATAATACTTCCATTTTTTCCCCGAAAACAGACAGGCCAGACGGAACACAAAATAGATGGCGGCAAACAGTCCCAGCATGTATCCGGTATAATAATTAAACAGACAGCTGCCGGCATAAGCCAGCAGATACACCAGCCCTTTCCTGCCTTCCAGAATCCGCTCAATCCCCAGCATCACCAGCGGGAGCATCATGACGCCGTCCAGCCACATCAGGCAGGATGAATAAATAATATTGTAAGAAATCAGCCCATAACTCACCGCCAGGGGCACCAGCAGAAACTGTCCCCAGCAGAAATCCTCTGCCCCTTTGCGGTCTTTGCCTGGGACAGCATGATACCTCTTCCACAGCCAGGATGCAAAAACCGAAAAGCTGACACTGCAGCAGCCGACTTTCACAAGGGTCAGAACCAGAATCGCCGTATGAAATTGTCTTATGGGAAATAAAATTGTAAGCCAGGACAATGGATTTGCCAGATAATAGGCATAAAGGCCGATATAGTTACCGCCAAGGGACCTGGCCCAGGAATAAAAAAGAGAATTATCCCCGCCGGAAATATACCGCAGCGAGGCGTAGAATTCCATAAACTGATCCTGCATGTCCAGCATGAAAAGAGAGTCTTCCTTAAAAGGGTAAAAACCCCTGGACTTCAGGATCAGAAGCATGCCTGCCACCGAAATCGCGAAGCAGGACAAATAATACAGACCCCGCGTCCGGCAGCTGAACTTTTTATTATGAAGTTTTCCCCCCATGGATCCCCCATTCCGGTGCCGGGTCCGCCCTTTTTTGTTTTACGGCCGGACCGGCACGCCTTTCAAGAATTTTTGTCGGACATTTTTATACTTTAAAACGGTATCCCACGCCCCAGATGGTTTCAATATACTGGGGTTTCGCAGTATCTTTTTCAATCTTTTCCCGGATCTTCTTAATATGCACCGTGACCGTGGCAATATCGCCTATGGAATCCATATCCCAGATCTCACGGAACAATTCTTCTTTGGTATACACATGATTGGGATTTTCTGCCAGAAACGTGAGCAGATCAAACTCCTTGGTGGTAAAGGTTCTCTCTTCCCCGTTCACATATACCCGGCGGGCCGTCTTGTCAATCCGGATTCCCCTGATCTCCACAATGTCGTTCTGCGGCTTCTGGTTGGTGCCCCCCAGCCGCTCATACCTTGCCATATGCGCCTTAACCCTTGCAACCAGCTCACTGGGGCTGAAGGGCTTTGTCATATAGTCGTCCGCGCCCAGTCCCAGTCCGCGTATCTTGTCAATGTCATCCTTCTTGGCGGACACCATCAGAATCGGAATATTCTTCTCCTCCCGTATTTTCCGGCAGACTTCAAATCCATCCATTCCCGGCAGCATCAAATCCAGAACCACCAGATTATACTCCCCGCCCAGCGCCATACTCAGGCCTTCGTCCCCTGTATTGCAGATATCCACCTGAAAATCACTCAGTTCCAGATAATCCTTCTCCAAATCCGCAATTGCTACCTCATCCTCAATAATCAGAATCCTGCTCATATTCAAGACCGCCTTTCCCATAATAAAATCTTCCTCTGCCTTCCGCGGCAGATTGATTCCTGTTTTTTACTTTTCTCCCTGAAGTTCTATATATTTCCTCAGTACAAAATGAATGCAGGTGCCCTCTTCCTCTTTGCTTGTGGCCCAGATATATCCGCCATGGTCTTCGATAATCTTTTTTACAATGGACAGGCCGATACCGCTGCCGCCCTGTGCAGAGTTGCGGGAAGCATCCGTGCGGTAAAACCTTTCAAAAATTTTGGGCAGATCCTTCTGGGCAATTCCCTTGCCGTTGTCCTCGATTTCAATCCGCACGGAATCTGTCTCGTCAAGAATCCGGATATCAATGACCCCCTGGGGTTTATCCAGATATTTTACACTATTGCTGATGATATTATTGATGACCTTCTTCATCTGCTCCGGATCGGCTATGACAACCGTGTCAGGATTCGCCAGATTGGAATAGTTCAGCTCAATGCTTTTCTGCTCCAGGTCCAGCCCCACTTCCTCAATACAGTCCCCGAAATAATCCGAAACATTAATCCGGTGAAAATTATACGGTATTCTGTTATTGTCTATGCCGGAATAATAAGTCAGCTCATTGATCAGCCTCTCCATGTCGTTGGCCTTATTATAAATCGTCTTAATATACTTATCCATCTTTTCAGGAGTGACGGCCACTCCATCCATGATCCCCTCCACATAGCCCTTTATGGCTGTGATAGGAGTCTTCAGGTCATGGGAAATATTGCTGACCAGTTCCCGGTTCTGTCTCTCGCTCTCCCGGTTTTCCTCGGTAGTTTCCTTCAGACGCAGACGCATATCTTCATAATTCCGGTATAAATCGCCTATTTCTCCCTTTGCATCCGTCTGCAGGGCATATTCAAAATTGCCCTCCTTGATTTTTCTCATGGCCATATTCAGCTGATTCACCGGATCAAACACGCCTTTGTGAATCCACTTGGTCAGCATCAGGCCGGTGAATATCAAAATCAGAAAGATTGCCACTGCCATATCTACCAGCAGCTTCCTGGAAATCAGGGAATTTACTTTTGTGATTACAAACACGCTTCCCCTGCTGCCATCCGGAAAAATAAAATCCAGCTGCTTTACAAACTTATCCATCTCGTCATAATAAATGCCGGAGTCCTCCGCCAGGTCATATTTCCCATGCCCTGACAGCCTTGGAAAAATTGCTTCTGCCGCCTCCCGGTTTCCGGCGTAATAAAGCTCGTCGTCTTTTCTGACCAGAATGTACGTGGTTTTCCGGGTAATCCGGGAGTTTATCTCCTCCAGATATTCCTTGTCGGCCAGGCAGGCAGGATCCGTCTCCGCTTTCTTCTTCAGGAACAAGAAGATCTCATTGGTGGCATCCACCACTTCCTCCATGTTTTCGGTCATAATGGCATAATCCGGCTGCACCACGGGAAAATCCTTCTGAACGTTTACCAGATACAGCGCGATGCCGCAAAATGCCAGAGCCGTCAGCACCAGCGGCAGAACAATAATGGTGACAAATGTAACGCGCAGCCTTGTCCTGAATTTCATGATCCAACCTCCTTTGCCCAAATCCATTCGGCCCCTTCATGCATTCCAGGCCACTCATGGTATTTATGGCCATCCGGCCTCTTTATGCCACGAGTATAGACATTATATCATAACCCCTTCAGGAATGTGTAAAAATACGAAAAATAATCATAAAAAAAATCTTAAAATTACAGTGTTCTTAAGGAAAATTTAACCTTCCAACTCTTTACTTTTCCCCGCTTTAGTTGTAGGATAAAAGGGCAAGTTTCCCGGCCGGCAAAAGGGACGCCGGGACGGCTTTGCTTAATTTCTAAGAAAAAAGGAAGGAATTTATCATGGAAAAGCTGAATGTTGCGGTTTTCTTCGGAGGCTGCTCCCCAGAATATAGCGTATCCCTCTCTTCCGCTTCCGGCGTGATTCTGAACCTGGACAGCGAAAAATACCGCGTGGTTCTCGTGGGTATCACCCAGGAAGGCAGCTGGTATTATTATACCGGCCCGGTGGATAAGCTTCTCAACGACACCTGGTGCAATACCCGGGACTGTATCCCGGCGGTTATCTCTCCCAACCGGGGAGAAAGATGTCTTCTCCTGTTAAAACCCGAAGGCATCTCCCATATTCCCGTTGATATCGCATTTCCCGTGCTGCACGGCGGCAACGGGGAGGATGGCACCATACAGGGGCTGCTGGAACTGGCCGGTATTCCCATTGCAGGCTGTGGCACTCTGGCGTCCGCCCTGGGCATGGATAAAGACCGGGCCCATAAGCTGGTAAGCCTTCAGGGTATCCGCGTGCCGAAACATCTGGTGCTGACCCCGGATACTCCCTTTGCGGAGGCCGAATCCTTCGCCGGCGAAATCGGCTATCCCCTATATGTAAAACCCGTGAAAGCAGGTTCTTCTTACGGTGTCACCAAGATTTCCGCACCTGACCAGCTTTCCGCGGCACTGTCACTGGCCTTCCACTACGATACCCAGGCTCTTGTGGAGGAAAATATCGATGGATTTGAAGTGGGCTGCGCCGTGCTGGGCAATGATGACCCTGTCACGGGCGAAGTGGATGAAATTGAGCTTTCGGGAGGTTTCTTTGATTTTACGGAAAAATACACCCTGAAAACTTCCGCCATCCATGTGCCTGCCAGGATTGAACCGGAAAAATCCGATGAAATCAAGAAAAAAGCCATCTGCATTTACAAGGCCCTGGGCTGCAGCGGTTTCGCCCGGGTGGATATGTTCCTGACTCCCCAGGGAGAAGTTGTATTTAACGAGGTCAACACCATTCCCGGTTTCACGGAGCACAGCCGCTATCCCGGCATGATGAAAGCAGCGGGCTATCCCTTCCGGACCGTCCTTTCACGCATTCTGGAACTGGCTCTGGAAAACAATCAGTAACTGTGTAACTGAGATAGGAGCAAAATATGCATAGTAAACAAAATTACGGCGGCCTTGACAGGTTTCGGATCATTGCGGCCCTCCTTGTGGTTGCCATTCATACATCTCCCCTGGCTGCCATAAATGAAGGTGCCGATTTTTTCCTCACAAGGGTTCTTGCAAGAATTGCGGTCCCTTTCTTCTTTATGGTAACCGGGCAGTTTGTGATAACGGGACTTTTGAATCCTTCCGTTAAAAGTATCGCGAAATATCATAAATACCTGTTAAAGACTGCTTTGCTCTATCTTTTTTGCATTCTGATCTACCTGCCCATAGGCATATACGCGGGGCATTATAAGGAACTTACTTTCCCTTCCGCATTGCGTATGCTTTTATTTGATGGCACGTTTTATCATTTATGGTATTTTCCCGCATGCATCCTGGGCGTTTTACTGGTTCGTCTGATGAGCCGTTTTCTGAGTCTGGGCGGCATGACTGTCTTTTCTGCCGTTTTATATATCATCGGCTTATTCGGAGACAGCTATTTCGGACTGATCCAGGATGTGCCGGCGCTGAACGCAGTATACGAATTTGGTTTCCGGTTTTTTTCTTACACCCGCAACGGATTTTTCCTGGCGCCCCTGTTCCTGGTACTTGGCGCCGGAACTGCGATAGAAGACAAGAAAAACAAACCCGCCACCCCCCTTCCTGATTATATCGGGCTGGCAGTTTCCTTTGCCATAATGACCACGGAAGCATTTTTGCTAAGGCATTATGAACTGCAGCGGCATGACAGCATGTACCTGGCGCTGGTTCCCACCATAATTTTCCTCTATCGCTGCCTGCTGTATCCGGTGTGCAAACCCTCAAGGTTCCTCCGCACTTGTTCCACCTGGGTTTACATGCTCCACCCTGCCTTTATCGTGGTCATCCGCGGCATGGCCAAACCACTGCGCGCAACGGAACTGTTGGTGGAAAACAATCTGGTTCATTACTTTGCGGTGGCGCTGCTGACTGTGGCAGCCTCGTTTTTCGTCACCTTTTTGCAGAAAAAACTCCAGCTTCCGCTTCTGCTTTCCGGGAAAAGAGAAAATGCTCCCTCCCGGAACACTTTTTCCGGCCGCAGACGGCAGGCATCGTCTTCCGGGAAAGACATCCGGAAATCCAGAAGCCAGGAGGATACCTTCCATGAAATTCCTGACCTGAAAGGCGCTGTATACCGGAGCGAATCCGATGAGGACAACATGTATCAGGAGAGCTTTGGTGATGAAGACATCCTGTTCCGGGAGAGTCTCGACGAAGACAATCTGTATTCGGAAGATTCTAACCCGGAAAGCACCATGTTCCGGGAAAATTTTCACGGGGAAGACATTTTATTTCCGGAAGACTCCGAACCCGGAGATTCCTTGTTCCAAAGAAACCCTGACGGCGAAGAGGCCTTATTTCAGGAAACGCCTGACAGCAGGAGCGCCCTGCCCCGGAAAGCCTCTGATGTACATAATGCCCGGAGTCGGACGTTGGCAGAGGAAATAAACTTTTTGGAGAGTCCGGATATGCATGAGACACCTGAAGACGATCCCATCTACTCGTACGTGGAAAAGACAGCCGAAGGGTCCCGCGCCTGGGCAGAAATAGACCTGGAAGCCCTGGAACAGAATGTGGCATTTTTCCGGGAAAGGCTCCCCGAAAACTGCCGGCTGATGCCCGCGGTAAAGGCTGATGCCTACGGCCACGGAGCCGTCGCCATATCCAGACATCTGAACCGGCTGGGTGTGGATGCTTTCTGTGTGGCGTGTGTCTCCGAAGGAATGGAGCTGCGCGAGGCAGGCATCCGGGGCGAAATACTGATACTGGGATACACTTCCCCCGAAGAGTTTCCCCTGCTCTGCCGCTTCCGCCTCACCCAGACCGTGGTTGATTATTCCTATGCCCGTCTGCTGAGCTGCTTCATAGAGCCCATACATGTGCATATCGGCATTGATACCGGAATGCACCGCATCGGCATACGGTGCGAAAATATGAAAGAAATTCTGGCCGTTTATAAACTGAAAAACCTGATCATAGATGGCTTATTCACTCATTTATGTGTCAGTGATTCTCCGCTTCCCGAGCATAAAGCCTTTACGGAAAGCCAGATTCACGCGTTTTTTGAAGTGACCGACATTCTGAAAGCAAAAGGATACCCTTGTGCCGGTCTCCACATGCTTGCCAGCTATGGCATCCTGAACTTACTTCACGGCAGGGAAACAACGGCTGCAGACTCCGCCTTACCGGATGAAGCACGTCTTGCAGGCGATTACGTCCGTCCGGGCATTGCATTATACGGGGCGTTCAGCACTGTGGCCGACTCCGGTGTCTGGAACCAGTTCCTGCACCCCCTTCTCTCCCTGAAGGCAAAAGTCGTTTCCGTGAGACCTCTGTATGCCGGGGAGGCAGTAGGGTATGGTATCACTTTCACCGCAGAACAGGATATGCGGATTGCCGCCATTTCCATCGGTTATGCGGACGGTCTGCCCAGATGTCTGTCCCAGGGAAAGGGCAATGTCCTGATCAACGGATACAAAGTGCCCATCATCGGCAGAATCTGTATGGATCAGACCATGGTGGATGTGAGCCGTATTCCCCGGGTCGAGGCTGGTGACACGGCTGTCATAATTGGCCGCTCCGGAACACAGGAAATCACGGTAGAACAGATTGCAGGACAGTGTGACACCATTGCCCATGAAATTTTAACCGGCCTGAACGCAAGAGTGGAGCGAATTTACCATTGGCATGAAAATCAGGATTAAAATTTTAAAATTTCCATTGACAAGCACCAAAAAAAGTGTATACTAATAATAGTAATGATTACTATTTTGAAGAAGGGATTTTAAAATGGCTGCACGAAAGTACAGTAGACAGCGCGAACTGATAAAGGATTTCCTGATGACCAGAAAAGATCATCCCACCGCAGATGCTGTCTACCAGAACGTACGCCGGCAAAATCCAAGCATCAGTCTTGGCACTGTTTACCGCAACCTTACGCTTCTGGCCGATGCAGGAGAGATCATCCGGCTGAACCTGGGCGACGGAGTAGACCATTTTGATGCGGATACTTCTCCCCACTATCACTTTGTATGCAGGGAGTGCGGCAGCGTCCTGGATTTGCCCATGGACAGCATCGAGGGTATCACGGATGTGGCAGCCACCCATTTCGACGGACTGATTACAGGCCATATGACTTACTTTTACGGAAAATGCCATGCCTGTGTAAAGTCCGGTAATTCTTTCTAATTTCAGGTATCGAAAATTTTTATATAAAAAGGAGATAAAACTATGAAGTATGTATGCCAAGTTTGCGGTTATGTCCATGAAGGGGATGCAGCACCGTCCGAATGCCCTATCTGCCACGCTCCCGCCGAGAAATTTACCGCCCAGTCCGGTGAGAAGACCTGGGCCGCCGAGCATGTTGTAGGCGTTGCAAAGGGTGTTCCCGAAGATATTATCAATGATCTGCGCGCTAATTTTGAAGGCGAGTGCTCCGAAGTTGGTATGTACCTGGCTATGGCAAGGGTTGCCCACAGAGAAGGATATCCTGAAATCGGAATGTACTGGGAGAAGGCCGCATTTGAAGAAGCCGAGCATGCCGCTAAGTTTGCCGAGCTGCTGGGTGAAGTTGTCACCGATTCCACCAAGAAGAACCTTGAGATGAGAGTTGACGCCGAGAACGGCGCTACCGCCGGCAAGACAGATCTTGCAAAGAGAGCAAAAGCGCTGAACCTGGATGCCATCCATGATACAGTGCATGAAATGGCAAGGGATGAGGCCCGCCACGGAAAGGCATTCGAAGGCTTGTTGAAGAGATATTTTAATTAAACTTAAAAATTATATTTTGAAAGGAGAATTTCATTATGCAGAAATATTTTTGTAATCCCTGCGGATATACTTACGATCCTGAGAAGGGTGATCCCGATCACGGAATCGCACCCGGCACAGCATTTGAGGATATTCCCGACGACTGGTGCTGCCCTCTTTGCGGCGTGAGCAAGAGCATGTTCCAGCCCTGCATCGACAATTACAATTAATATCCGGGTACCGCACAGCGAAATCCGGATTTCCATCTCAATCCATGAAAGGGCCGCGGGGAATTTTCCCTGCGGCCCTTTCCATATCTATCCATACCTGCCCTCAGCGGACAAACCATGATTATTTCCTCCAAAAACGTCTTTCCGGAACGGGCCGCACGACCCGCTTCACAGTCCGAACTCTCCCTCATGCTTTTTGAAAAAATCATAGTATGCCCTGATTCCGGGCAGTCTGGTCCACCTTTTGACATCCACCACTTCCTCATCCATGTCATAAATTTTTGCCCCCCGCATGGCCAGCAGAAAAGGCGAGTGGGTGGAAATGATAAACTGGCATCCGAAAAAACGCGCCGAGTCCTCCAGAAATTTCGTCAGCTCCTGCTGACGCAGCGGGGACAGACTGTTTTCCGGCTCATCCAGAAGGTAAAGTCCGTTTTCCTGGATTTTTTCCGTAAAGTATAAATAAGCGCTCTCCCCGTTGGAATGCTCCCGCACATTGTCCCGAAGATGATTTCTCACATATTTGGACTGGGTTTTTCTTTTCGCCATGTAGGATTTCTTCAGCTGTTCATAATCTTCCAGGGACTTCATCTGGAAATGTGTATATTTATTTTCCAGATACTCCGTAAACAGCTCCTCCCGCTTATGATCGATTCCCTCATTGAGATTCCTGATATTCAGGACAAAGTCAAACACATCATCACTGGTGATGATCCGGCTCTGGCGCGGCAGGGGATCTTCCCCCTCATAATCGCACATGCCCGTATAATCTTCAAAAAAATTGGAGCGATTATACATGGTGTCCCTTTTCAGCTTCAGCTTTTCGGCTATCACATTCAGCGCGGTAGACTTGCCCGAACCGTTTCCTCCGTACAGAATCGTAACCGGCTCAAAATCCAGCATCCGCAGATGATGTCTGGAAAGAATCTGAAAAGGATAGGCCGTGTCATAGCAGGTTCTTTTTATTTTGAACAAAAAGCTGTATTCCATCTCAATATCCGGGAAGGAAAAATGGGATAAGTAAATCATTTCATCAGCTCCTTCAGTTCTTCCAGCAGCTCCAGATCCGACTCCAGGACTCTGAGATTTGACGTAACCGGGCTTTCCCCGGGTCTGGTCACCGTAATCTCAATTACAGTGCCTTCCTCCAGTTTTCTGGAAAATACGCTTTTCAAAAAAGCTTCAAATTTGGGATGATGATTGCTGAACCGGTTTTTCGCACTCATTAATTTCACAATCGACGCAGGGTTCATAGTATCCTCCTTATAATCCTCATTTATTTTGTAAGGACTTTTTTTTACAGTTCCGTCCCCCGGATCATTTATGTACTCTCACTACTCCCCATTATACAGGCTCGCTATCCCATGGTCAACCTTTTCCCGCGGATTCCTGCCGGCTCCGGACTGCCTGTTATGTATTGACATTTCCCTTCACAGTCAATACAATAAAGTAGGACAAAGTCCAATCTAAAAAGAGGCGAAAGGAAAATACCATGGAAAAAATCACAAGCTTTACCATTGACCATATCCGGCTGCAGCCCGGTGTATATGTATCCCGCAAAGACAACGCAGGAGACCAGGTCATCACCACCTTTGACCTGCGCATGACAAGCCCCAATGAGGAACCGGTTATGAACACCGCGGAAGTACACACCATCGAACATCTGGGCGCCACATTTCTGCGCAATCATCCCACGTATCAGGACAAAACCATTTATTTCGGCCCCATGGGATGCCGCACCGGCTTCTATCTGCTCCTGGCCGGGGACTATGCCTCCAGGGACATTATCCCCCTTATGATACAGATGTATGAGTTTATCCGGGATTTCCGGGATGAAGTGCCTGGCGCATCCCCGAAAGACTGCGGAAATTATCTGGACATGAACCTTCCCATGGCAAATTATCTGGCTAAAAAATTTCTGGACCAGGTACTTTACCAGATAGACGACAGCCGGCTGCTCTACCCCGACTGATGTTACAGGCTCTCCGAAGCAAGACCTGCGTCTTACAAATTTGACTGCGCTGAGTTTACTCCATATATGGAAAACAACAGGCCCGGACACAGCGGAAAATGTGTATCCGGGCACAGAAAAAGAGGAAAGATTGAAAATTAAAATTTTCAATCTTGAGATTTGTGTCTGCGCGCTGCCTGCCACAAACTCGGTTTTGTGCAAAAGGCAGCGCAGAAATGGAGGAAAACATGATTAAAATAGGAATTATCGGGGCAATGGACCTGGAAGTGGATCAGTTAAAAAAGGAAATGTCAACTCTCTCCATTGTTACAAAGGCCGGAATGGATTTTCATGAGGGAACCCTGAACGGCACTCCCGCGGTGGTGGTCCGCTGCGGCATCGGAAAGGTCAACGCGGCCCTTTGCGTGCAAATTCTGGCTGACTTATTCCAGGTGACTCATATCATCAATACCGGCGTGGCAGGCTCCCTGAATGCCGGCCTGGATATCGGCGATATCCTGATCTCAAAGGATGCGCTTTATCACGATATGGATGTGACGGTTTTCGGTTATCGGCCCGGTGAAGTGCCACAGATGGGCTTCCGGGAGTTCACCGCGGATCCCCTGCTTGCCCGGCTGGCGAAGACAGCCTGTGAAAGAGTCAACCCTGACATCAACGCGGTTCTGGGGCGGGTTGTGAGCGGCGACCAGTTTATCTCCAGCAAAGAAGTAAAGGAACGCCTGATCACAGAATTCCAGGGGGACTGCGCGGAGATGGAGGGCGCTTCCATTGCCCACGGCGCTTATCTGAACCAGATCCCCTTTGTGATTATCCGCGCCATTTCGGACAAGGCAGACGACAGCGCCGAGATGGATTATCCCGCCTTTGAGGCCGCTGCCGCCAGGCATTCCGCAGCCCTGGTGACAGAACTGGCCGGGGAAATCCCTGCTTCTATTTCTTGTGATTGAACACAAACAGTTTGCTGAACACATAGTTTGCTATGGTCACCAGCACGGCGGCAATGAATGTAGCCACCACAAGATTTATATTCAAAGCCGTAAATACCTGCATCACCACAATATCCAGAATCCATGTGGACACCCTGGAAAGCACGAATTTGGGGGCTTCCTTCCACATGGGTTCTGTGCTCTTAAATACGAATTTCCGATTGGTAAAAAACGCAAATATGACTCCCGTGACCCAGTTTATGGTGCTGAGAACCGTATTTTCAAAGGGCGTGGGATACATCGTATTGCCGAACAGCAGGGCGTTGGCGATAAACTTCGCCCCCAGGGATACCACTGTCGTCATCACTCCCACTATCAGATAGGCAATAATCTCTTCATATTTTTTACATAGTTCCCTGATCTTCTCTATCATCGGTACCTCCTTGTCCGCCGCCGTTTATCCGTCCGGATCCTGCCGCGGCGCTCTTTGCCGCGCGCCTACACGATAAGGTTCCTCTCTTCCCCTCTCAGGAAAGCGGCTATATTTTCATAGGCTTCCTCCACACAGCGTTTCCGCGCCTCCACACTGGCCCATGCCAGGTGCGGCGTAATAATCAGCTGATTGCTGTCCTTTATCCTGCTCAGGGGATTTCCGGGCTCCAGAGGCTCTTTTTCCACTACATCCAGACCTGCTCCCGCGATCTCTCCTGCGGTCAGCGCCTCATACAAGTCGGAATTATTCACCACCGGCCCTCTCGCCACATTGATCAGTATGGCACTTTTTTTCATCTTTTTCAGGGCCGGGCCGTCAATGAAATTCCGGCTTATGTCGCTGAGCGGACAGTGCAGGGATAAAAAATCACTCTCCAGAAGCAGTGTTTCCTTATCCACCCGGGGATATTCCGTACATGTGCTTCTCCCGGTGACAGAATGAAAAATGACCCGGCAGCCAAACGAAGAGGCTGTTTTGGCCACACGGCGGCCGATATTTCCCATCCCCACAATTCCCCAGGTTTTCCCCTCCAGCTCATAAAAAGGAAAGTCAAAATTGGAAAAACGGTCCTGGGCGCTGTATTCCCCGGACTTGACATAGCTGTCATAATGAAACAGTTTCTGGCTCAGGGCAAGCGCCAGCGTAAAAGTGTGCTGTGCCACCATGCCGGTACAGTAATCCCTCACATTGGCCACCCTGATATTCCTGCTTCTGCAGTATGCCAGGTCACAGTTGTCATATCCGGTGGCAAATTCACAGATCAGCTTCACCCGGGGCGCATCCTTCAGGGTTTCCTCCCCCAGGGGCGACTTATTGGCAATCACAATATCCGCGTCCCTGACCCGCTCCCGCACTTCTTCCTTTGTGACAGTATTCCCGTACACCGTCATCTCCCCCAGCTCACCGATGCGGTCCACCGACACATCCCTGCCTACACTGTTTCTCTCCAGAATTACAATTTTCATATAAATACCCCGATAAAATGTGTGAAATTTAATACTCCTGACACCCTAAACACTGTAAAAGCCCGCGGAGAATCTCCGCAGGCTATGATTCCTATGCTGCATGGGGCTGACAACAAGGTCCGCACCCGGCCGGACCGCAGGCAAACCCGGAAAAAACGGATATCTGCCTCCCGCCGCATCTTCCGGCCGGGATCCGGATTCCGGAAGAATATCGCAATTTTCAGGGAAAGCAGTTATGCCCCGTCTGCAAATTCAGTTTAGCAAAAAAATATCCCAAATTCAAGCTTTATAAGAAATATTTTGTCAGGAAGTCAGAAACTCTTTCAGCAAGGCTTCCAGTTCCTCTTCGGTCACCGCCGCCGGATCATCTTCCTTTGGCGCGGCAGGCGGCAGCCCCGGAGAGAGAGGCTGAAGCACGGGAGATGTGGGCGGCAGGGGCGGCAGCGGCGCTTCCTGTTCCCCGGAAGGCACGGGAGATGTGAATGCCTCTTCCGCAGGCTGTGCAAGCACTTCTTCGGACATGTCCTCGCCGCCCACCGCCAGTCTTTCTATGGGCATCAGCTCCACCGTCCTGCGCACCTCTGACTTTGTGCCCGCATTTCTGCGGCTTCTTCCCCTGCCGCTTCTGGCGCCTCTGCCCCGCCTTCCCACATCCCGTTTTTCTTCAAAAGCCGATTCCCCGTACAACATTTCCATGTCCTGTCTGGTCACTTCGATGCGGGGGGACAGATGATTTTCCAGATAATCCACCAGGTTTATTTTCAGCATCCTTCTTTTTCCCCTCACATCCACCACGGTGGATACGCTGAAATACGCGTAGAGCCCAAAAAAGCTGACAATATAAAACGGCAGCACCTCCCCCACGGTTCTTCCCCCTATGATGCTCTTACACACACCGATTCCCGAACAAACCACGGACAGAAGCATCATCTGCCCGGACAAATGGTAAAGTGTCTCAAAGGAAACATGCCCCAGAGTCATACGGTTCAGAAACTTGTCCACAAAGACAGGAATATTTGCAACCCCGTTCCCCAGCTGGTAACAGCTGGCAAATTTTGTCTTACACTGTTTTAACAGTCTGTTTCTCGTGGAAGCCATATTGTCGGTCTCCTTTATCATATTACGGTACAACATCCCAAGAAATACCCGCAGGATGATACTGCATCCCAAAAAAGCAAACATGCAGATCGTTATCAGCTTTTCCTCCTGAAATACACGTAACATATTGCGCCTCCTATTCATGACAATTGTAAACCGTGAAACATTTTCAGACATCCCTTAAGTCTAGTATAGCGTATCAAATCACAAGTTTACAGAATTTTCCATCGTAATTTTCCCCTTTTTTCCGACAAAGAAATGCAAAATATGCAGGCATTTCCGATAAAAATTCCACAAGACATGCAAAAATTTCCTTCCCTTGATTGCAGAAAAGAAAAATATCTGTTAAAATATACGGTAACGTCAATCATAAAGGAGATGAATTTCATGGATTCACTGAAATACACAACACAGGGTACTTGTTCAAGGGAAATTCAAATTGAATTAAAGGACGGTGTCATAGATTCCGTAAAATTTACCGGGGGCTGCCATGGCAATCTCCAGGGAGTCAGCGCACTGGTAAAAGGGATGAAGCCGGAAGAGGCCATTTCCAGGCTGAAAGGGATTCGCTGCGGTGCAAAACCCACTTCCTGCCCTGACCAGCTGGCAATCGCCCTTGAACAAATGCTTTCATAGCAGTGTAACTTTTGAAAGGCTCATTATGAAAAAAATAGTTTTGACAGGCGGGGGCAGCGCCGGACACGTTACCCCCAATATTGCATTGCTTCCATCCTTAAAAAATGCCGGATACGAAATCACATATATGGGTTCCTATGACGGAATTGAGAAGAAGCTCATCAGTGACTTTGAGTTGCCGTATGTGGGGATTTCCACAGGAAAATTCCGCCGTTATCTGGATCTGAAAAATTTGACGGATCCCTTCCGTGTCATCAAGGGCTTTTCGGAAGCCAGAAAATTCCTGAAGGACTACCGGCCGGATGTGATTTTTTCAAAGGGCGGATTTGTCTCTGTCCCTGTGGTGCGTGCGGGCGCTTCCCTGGGAATTCCCTGCATTATCCACGAATCCGACATGACGCCCGGACTGGCCAATAAGATGTGTATTCCCGCAGCCAGAAAAGTGTGCTGCAATTTTCCGGAAACCCTGAAACAGCTTCCCGAAAACAAGGCCGTGCTGACCGGATCTCCCATCCGTGCGGAGCTGGCCCAGGGAAACAAGGTGGCCGGGCTCAACATGTGCGGCTTCAGCGCCAATACCCCCGTCATCATGGTGATCGGAGGAAGTCTTGGCGCCGCCAATGTCAATAAAGCCATCCGGGCCGCGCTTCCCAGTCTGCTGACGGATTTCCAGGTAGTTCATCTGTGCGGCAAGGACAAAATAGACAATCTGCTCCTGAATACCTCCGGTTATAAGCAATTTGAATACGTCAAAGCCGAACTGAAGGATTTATTTGCCATGGCGGATCTGGTGATTTCCCGTGCCGGCGCCAATGCCATCTGCGAGCTTCTGGCCTTGAAGAAACCCAATATCCTGATTCCCCTTCCTGCGTCCAGCAGCCGCGGGGACCAGCTTCTCAACGCCAGGTCCTTTGAATCCCAGGGCTTTTCCATAGTCATCCATGAGGATGATCTGACCACTGATCTGCTGGTGGATAAGGTGCACGAATTATATTTTTCAAGGCAGACCTTCCGGGACGCCATGAACGACAGCGGGCAGATGGATTCCATCCGCACCATAATGCGCCTGATTGAAGAGCAGACAGTAAAAAGCTGAATCGGAAAACGCCATATGACACATGTGTCACATGGCGTTTTTATCATATACGGCCCTGATTCCCCCTATAAATTTCGGTCTGGTCCGGGCACAGACCACATGTGCCTCCCCGATTGCTTTTGTGGGAATCCGCACCGGCACTGCCACATCCTTTAAATGCATTCCGATCAAAGTATCCCCGATATCCATTCCCGCACAAGCCCTGATGTGCTCCACCGCCGCAGGCTGTGCAAAGGCCCTGTATGCCGCCGTGGCAAAAGAACCCCCGGCTTTCGGCTGCGGCACCACATTCACAATCTCATAGCCGTACCGCACGGCGGCTTCCTTCTCCAGTATCAGCGCCCGGTTCAAATGCTCGCAGCACTGCGCTGCCAGCCATATTTCCGCTTCCCGGACCGCCTGGTATACCCCGGCAAACAACGCTTCCGCCAGTTCCGGGCTGGATTGACTGCCGATACCCGCCCCTGCCACTTCACTGGTGGAGCATCCAACCACAAGGATATCCCCCTTCTCCAGCCCGGCGGCTTCCAAAAGTTCCCGCACCGCTTTGTACGCGCTTTCCCTGATCTCCTTCATTTTTCACACACCTCCTTCTGCCTTCCTTTTGTCCGGCAGTTTATTTGGCTAACCTGTTTTCTTTTACAAAGTCATTGAAGCATAATTTTGCGCGCATCGGCGCACATGGAATCAATAGTTGACACGATGTACTTCTGTGTCAACATTGTACCATGATTACAAACCAATCATGGTATTCATGGCCATTCGGCCTCTTCCTTTCCGGAATAAGATCATTGTACCATGATTCTGTGCGCATCAGCGCACATGGAATCAGCAGTTGACACAATGTCCTTCTGTGTCAACATTGTACCATGATTCCCCAAAAAACAACACCCTTTTTCTTCTTCGGAATATAGTAAATAAACTTTAAATATTACAGGGAGAATTTCCATGTATATCGCTTCTCTCCTGTTTGGAATTTCAGCCAGTCTGGATGCCCTGCTGGTAGGAGTCAGCTACGGCATCCGGCAAATCCGTATCCGGCTCTGGCAGAACCTGATTATCAGCCTGGTCACGCTTCTGGGAACCTGCCTTTCCGTGGGACTGGGGCACCGGCTGTCAGCCCTCCTGCCGGACATTATCGGCAATTATGCCGGCAGTCTGATCCTGATTGTCCTGGGACTATATTATATTGCAAAATGGACTGCTGCCCTTCTGCGGAGCAGGCGGAACAAAATATCATCCCCGGCCCCCGGCCGCAGGGAATATGAGCTCACCTCTGCCGAAGATCATCCATCCTGCCTGAAGCTGACGGAAGTATTTGCCCTGAGCCTGACGCTCTCACTGAACAATCTGAGCGCAGGACTCAGCGCAAGCCTGGCAGGGCTGGCTCTCCTTCCCACTGCCGTTGCCACCCTGGCCTGCTCCGTGCTGTTCCTTTTTTCCGGCAACCGTCTGGGCGGCACGCCCGCCCTCCAGCTGGCAGGCCGCGCCGCGGATCCCCTTTCCGGCATTCTTCTGATAGGACTGGGTGTGGTACAGTTTTTCTGGTAAAACCGGAGTGCAGCCCTCCCCCCGGAACCGGGGTATTGTGTATAAAACAGATAAAATAGGAAAAAGTATAAATACCAATCGAAAAAAGTGAGGAACACTATGACTTTATCTCCTGTTTTAGACGAAAATATACATTATCTGAAAGAAATACTGCCTCTGGACACCAGCTTTGACCTGATGACAAGGGATCTGAACCTGGGCAGGACAAAGGCCTTTTTCCTGGGGGTCAACGGATTCTGCAAAACAGAGATTCTCCAGCAGATTATCTCCGATCTGCAGAATCCCCTTTACATGCAGGATGACAGTGTGACCGACATCCTGCAGTACATGAACAGCAAAATAGGCTATGCGCAGGCTTCCCTTACCGGTTCCTGGGATGATATTCTCCGCAATGTGCTCAGCGGCCCTTCCGCGCTGTTTATTGACGGCTTTGACCAGGCCATCCTCATCGATGTGCGCACATATCCCGCCAGAAGCATTGCAGAACCTGACCTGGAGCGGGTCACCAGGGGCGCCAGGGACGGTTTTGTGGAAACACTACTTTTCAATGCCAATCTGATCCGGCGCCGGGTACGCTCCACCGACCTGGTTTTTGCCATGCATTCCGTGGGAACTGCCAGCAAAACGGATGTGGCCATCGCTTATCTGGAAAAAAACGTCAGTCCTGAATTACTGGAAAAACTAAGCCGGGCCGTGGATTCCCTTCAGGTTACTTCCCTCACCATGGGAGCCAGGAGCCTGGAAGAACTGCTTCTGCACAAACGATGGTGGAATCCCCTTCCCTGCATCCAGATGACGGAACGTCCCGATGTGGCCTGCAGCTATCTGCTGGAGGGACACATCCTGATACTGGTGGACAACTCCCCCCTGGTGCTGATTCTTCCCTGCACCATATTCCAGTTCACCCAGTCTCCTGAAGATTATTACAAAAGTCCCGCCGTGGGCACCTACTTCCGCATGGTGCGCTTCTTCTGCATTCCGGTAAGCCTCCTGCTGCTGCCTTTATTTTTGCTGGCAACCGCCCACTATCCGGATTTTGCCCTGGAGGCAGGTCTCCTATCCGAAGAAGGGCTCACGCCACAGCGTCTGCTTTTTTATGTTCTGGCGGTAGAATTTCTGCTGGATTTGTTCAAATATTCCTCTTCTTTAAGTTCCGGTAAGTTTTCCGGCTCCCTGTCCATCGTAGGCGGCCTGATTATCGGTGACATTGCCGTTACGTTAAACTGGGCCTCCGTGGATGTTCTCTTCTACGCCGCCGTGACCCTGCTTGCCTCCCTGGCCATCACGGATACCGAATTCAGCGATGCCATCCGGCTATACCGGATTCTCCTGATTCTGGCTGCCGGCCTGGGGGCGCTTCCCGGCTTTCTTGCCTGCCTGGCACTGGTACTGGTATCCGTGGCAACCACCCCCACCTTCGGGGGATACAGCTACTTCTGGCCGCTGTTTCCCTTTCACGGAAAAGCCCTGGGCCGGTTGCTGTTCCGGGATCCCACCCCCAAAGCCCAGCCCTCCCGGGTATGGGACCGGGGAAAGCCCCATTCATAGCTCCCCCTCATTTCCCTGCTGCTTTTTGCGCATCTCGAGTTTGTGGCAAGCCATGTATGGCTTTGCAGCGCGCAGACACAAATCTCGCGATTGAAAATTTTAATTTTCAATCTTCCCCCTCATTTTCCCTCAGCCTTTTGCGCATAACAAGGTTCTCCACGCAGGGCGCGTGCAGCTTTCGCTGCTAATTTCCTTACACGCCCCGGATGCAATCGAGTAGGGGAATGCTCTTCTCCACTACTCGCCGCGCGGGGCGCGTGCAGCTTTCGCTGCTAATTTCCTTACGCGCCCCTGCGCATAAAAAAAGGAAATCCTTTCAAAGGATTTCCTTTTTTGAAAAGCGATAGACGGGACTCGAACCCGCGGTTTCCACCTTGGCAAGGTGGCGCTCTACCAACTGAGCCACTATCGCATATTCTGGTTCCAAAGCGGGTGATGGGAATCGAACCCACATATCTAGCTTGGAAGGCTAGTGTTCTACCACTGAACTACACCCGCATTCTTTGGTCTGTCGTGAGTATTTCTCTGTCACAACAATAAGTATTTTACACTAAGAGTCCTCTTCTGTCAAGAGTTTCCACTCATTTTTTAAAATTTTTTTATTTTTCCCGCCGCCTTTATCAGGAGCCGGCATCCGGGGCCCGGCCGGGCTTTTCGAAACAGATCTACAATGTAAACCTTGTCCACGGAGGGTATCAGTCCACATGCACGGCATAAACGGGCATTCCCTCAGGCCTGATGCCGGTAATACTGCAGAAGCAGGCTGACCACTCTGCTATAGCTGATTTTTCCATCCCTGATGCCGTTGATTTTCAGATTGGTATCAATAAATACATCTGCCGCCTTATCCACAATTTCCGTGTCAATCAGCGCCTTCCCGTTGATCCGCTCCCACTCTTCTTCCGTCACAAAGATATTATCCTCCCACACAATTGCATCCACTGCCACCGGATGCATTACGGCCGCAGCTTCCTCATAGGCCTCGGGTTCCTCCTTCCACGCCCGGTACAAATCATTATTCAGATAAACCAGCACGCTTAAATATCCTGCATACTGAAAGAAAATATCCTCAGATTCCACACATGCCAGATAGCCGATAAAATTCGCCTCATCCTCATAGATATACCCCCGAAGGTGTGCCAGTTCATGGCACATGGTGGCCGGAATATTCAGAATGTGCATCACATCATTATAATTTGCCTCCATGGAAAACGGAAAATAATAGCCCTGCATGCGCTGCTGGCACATAAAGTCAGAGAAATGCAATGCTTTGGGGCGTGGATAATACCCCTGAAGCTGGGGATAATCCTCTCCCAGCTGCCGCATCAGTTCCCTTGCCTTATCCGCCATATCCTCCAGATTTCCGCTATCCCCGTTGCTGTCCTTATATAAAACCATACTCGAACGGTCTCTCTCCATGGCCCCGGCCAGCCGGTTACACTGTCCGGCAACCAGATTATACACCGCCATCAGTTCCTCCAGCGTATATTCTTCCTCATTCCCTCCAAAATACTGTTCCGAGAAAGTGGAAGCATGATACAGAATAAAGCAGTTCAGCGTCATAATAAGGCTCACGGTTAATATTGTCCAACCGAAAAAACGCCAGAAAATCCCACTGAACTTTCGGAACATAACCGGAAAGCGTTTCCTGTCTCCGGCAGCGGGCCCCCTGCCTTTCTCCCCCATTTGTTCTGTTGTCCCCCCTGTTCCGGCTTCCTTATTTCCGCACAGATTTTTACCCGCTTTCCCAACGACAATACGTCTCACATACCCGGCAGCCGCGGCAACGCCCAGTCCTGCCCATAAAGCCGCCAGCACCGCTGCCGCTGCCAGCAGCAGCAAACCTGCCACGATCATCCATTCTCCCACGGAAAACCGGAACAAACCTGTCACACGTCCGTATGTCCCCACCCATAACGGGAAAATATACTTGATATACCAGTCCGGAAACGCCGGACTGATCCATGCGGCCCCGTTCAGCGCTGCCACAAGCAGCACCAGACACAGACACAAAATATTTCTCTTCCGAAGTTTTTTCCTTTTACCCATTGCCCCCGCCTTCTCTTGTCATTTTCTTCCCGCCTGCTTCTCCTTGCGCCTCTTGCGCACCAGCTCTCCTGACACAAATCTGTGCCATACACTTCTCCACTGCCTGTACGCGGCCCGCACATTCCCCGTTCATGCAAAGGGCCCCTGCGCAATCCAGCAGGGGAACGTCCCTCTCCACTACTCGCCGCGCGGGACACATGTTGCTTCAGCAACAATCTTCCTTATGCGCCCCTGCGCATAAAAAACGCGGCCCCCTACAGAAAACCGCGTTTCTTTTTTCACTTATTCATAAGACATGTATTCCGAGAACTCTTTCCAGATACAGCAAATCCAGGTTTTTCCCTGATTAAAGACGATTTCATTTCCATCCTCATCATAGAATACATTGGGAGAATAATCGCTTTCCCTCTTCCAGGTACCTTTGATCACCTTCCCGTTTGTGAACACATAGGCATCTCCTTCGCCATGTATCTGGAATGCCAGATAATCATATTTCGGATCGTCCGGAAGACGCTCTTCTCCGTGACAGATCTTGAATACCACATTGGTCACCGCCAGCTGTTCGTTATTCATCTCATCAATATGCTTTTTTCCGTACTGGGTCCGGTAATAGAGCTTATCGGCTTCATTATAGGTAAAGCAGATATTGTCTTTGCCGTAATTTCCGTAACCGCCGCTGTTCTTTGTGGTCCCTCCGGGATAAATCTTTGTGGCATCCGGCATATCATCATAGCTGGCGATATAACCATCCCCTGCAAAAGTAAACGCCTGCTCAAAGGTATCCCTGTATTCTTTCTCATATCCCTTTGCTTCCACGTCCTTATTATAACCCTTGATAAACATATAACCCGTATGCTCCTTCACATATCCGGGCCTGTCAATACGGTCAAAGGAATTGTTCGCAGGATTGTTGATACCTGCCACGGCACAGCTGATATTATCCACCCTGTCAGAATTGATCAATTCCTCAACCCAGGGTCTTGCCAGTCCCCAGTTACAATAAATGGAATCATATGCCATGGACTCATATATGTAATAATCACGGCTGCTTCTCACGGAGCCGATGTGGTCAAGGTCATCATAATCCTCAAACAGTCCCATGAGACGTGTGATACGGCCCTCTACCGGCGCCTCATAAATAATACTTGCCTTGGAGATACCATACTGGGGCAGACATTCTGCAATATTGTTGATCATCACCGCCATGTTTCTTCTCTTTACCACACTGGCATCCTTCCACTCTCCGGTGAGGTAACTTTGCATCTTGCCATCCTGAACCGTTCTCTCCCGGATGGGATGATACTCTCCGTAAGCGCCTTCTGCCGGCGCTTCCTCTTCCCCGGAAGGTTCTGCCTCTGTAGATTCCTCTGGTTCAGACTCCTTCGTATCTCCTATTGACACAGGTTCAATTGTCTGAATCGGGGACGAAGGCTCTCCCTCTTCGCCGCATCCTGCCAGAAGAGCCATCGCCGCAATCATTGCTGCCAATACTTTCTTTTTCATTGGGATTCCCTTTCTGTTTTTCTTTTTATTTTATCTCTCTTTGCCTGTATTTGTCCATTATTCCGTAAAATATTACAAAAAAATTAAGAATTACGACAAGATAAATACTCTGGCAATGGGCGCTTTATCATGTGTAACATGTTCCAGTTCCACACGCACGCCCCCTTCTTCCTTCACAAAGGATACCACCTTTTCTCCTGCCATGGCAGTCACCTTCTGAAACTCTTTTTCGTAAGGAATCCACACACTGTCTTCCACGACGGCATTCTCGTCCGGAAAAGTCTGAATGGCATATACTTTTCCTTTCTTTTGTGTAAATCCAATACCCTCCTTTTTATAAGGCGCACACACACGGGTTCCGTAAATTGCCTCTCCGTATTCACTGAGCCAGGCTCCCATCTCCTTCAAAGTCCTGACTGCCCCTGCCGGAATCCTGCCATCAGGCTGAGGCCCCACATTAATGGCCAGATTGCCGCCTTTCACCACGATGTCTGCCAGAAGACAGATAACCTCCCTGGGAGATTTATATTCGTCTTCATATTTAAAAGAAAATGAAGTGCCCAGAGTAATACAGCTTTCCCAGGGTATGGATAAAGGACTCTCCGGCACGCACTGCTCAGGTGTCACATAATTCTCATAAGGACCGCCAACGGTACGGTCTGCGCACAGCATCCCCGGCTGTACCTTGCGCACTTCCTCTATCACTTCCCCCAGCCGGATATCCTGGCCATTCCTCGCGCAGACCCAGCCCGCATCAAACCACATGGCATCCAGCCGGCCGTACCCGGTCCCCAGTTCCCGGATCTGGTTCTGGGTAAATGTCACGAAACGCTCCCACTCCTGAGGATCCTCCTCCGGCCGATAGGACGGTCCCCTGTTTTTAAACTTCCCTCTCGGGGTGTCCTCTTTCCAGTAGCTGTCCACATGCCAGTCTGCCTTGGAAAAATATGCCGCAATTCCGATTCCCCGTTTCCGGAACGACTCGAACAGATGGGCGCAAATATCCGCATACTTATGTGTGTGGAACGGACAGTCCGGTGCCGTGATTTTATAATCGGAATACGCTGTGTCCCACATACAAAAACCATCGTGATGCTTGGTCGTAAAAAGCAAATACTTCATTCCCGCCTCTTTGGCCAGATCTGCCCACTTTTCGGGTTCAAAACGAATGGGGTGAAATGTCTTGTTCAGGCCAAAATATTCTTTCTTAAAATCCTCACCCGTGACTTCCCAGTCAATCCCGTCCCTGGACCAGTCGGCATCCCCGTCACTTAAAGCCCAGGATTCCACAATGCCCAGCTGGGAATACGGCCCCCAGTGCATCATCAGTCCCAGCTTCTGGTCCTGAAACCATTCCAGCTTTTGCAAAACCTTTGGGTCCTCAGGTTTCACATAAGAATCTTCCCTGCTGTAGTTATGGACGCCGGCTACCACCTCTTCTTTTGTTTCCACCGGTTCTTCATTCAGCAAAATTTCGTCTGCCATTTTTCTGCTCCTTTAATCCGTTGATATCTTTTCAAAACCATTCGATATCTTATCATAAACTTGATACAATCTCAACCACAATTGTCTGAAGCGTGTCGATCATTGCATTCTGGCCGCTTTGCTTCACAGTTTGCAGAAACTGAGGCCCGAATGCCTTATTTATGAATATTCTCCCAAAAAGTATAGTCCGGTTAATTAAAGAATGCCATATTAGCCCTGGCGCAGCTGGAATTTGTGTACCGACAGTTTCAGCTCCACCGCCTGATTATTCAGTTCCTGGGCTGATGCTGCCGACTTTTCTGCCGTTGAGGCATTTGTCTGAACCACCTCGGAAATCTGCTCCATGCCCTGGGTCAGCTGTTTCAAGGACTGGGACTGCTCAATTGCAGACTCCGCAATCCGCTCCACCATCTCCGCGGACTTCTTCGCGCTGGAAATCACACCTGACAGCGCCTCTGTGGTATCCGAAGAAAGTTCCTCCCCATATTTCACCAGTTTCATGGAATTTTCGATCAGCTCCGTAATATTCTGGGCCGATACCGAACTTTTGTTCGCCAGGCTCTGCACTTCATCTGCCACAACCGAAAAGCTCTTTCCGGCCTCTCCTGCCCGGGCAGCCTCCACAGATGCATTCAGGGCAAGGATTTTCGTCTGGAACGCAATATCTTCTATCGTCTTTATGATACCGCCGATCTGATGGGAGGAGGATGCAATATCTGCCATGGCGGCTGTCAAAGCCTCCATCTTCTGGTCACAGACCGAAAGCTGTTCCGACGCTTCCTCGGAAGACTGGCGGGCATGATCCGCATCCTTGGATGTGCGGTCCAGCTGTTTTGATATTTCCTGAATGCTGGCGGACAGTTCCTCCACAGCAGCAGCCTGTTCCACCGTACCGCTGGAAAGAGTCTGGGCATCCGATGCCATATGTTCCGACTCCGCAGAAACCAGTTCTGCCGTCAGATTAATCTGGGAAAGCGCACTGTTCAGGGCATCCAGAATTTGCCGCATGGCATTCTGTATGGGAAGAAATTCCCCTCTGTAGTCGTCGCCAACCGTCAGATCCATATTTCCCTGTGCCATCTGCGCCAATATGTAATCAATATCCTTGATATATTTTTTCAGTTCCCTCTTGGTATCATGAATGGACTCCACCAGCATACCAATCTCGGATGTATTAGATTCCAGTGAAAATTCCGCGGAAAGATTTCCCTGGGAAATTTCACCCATCTGATTCTTGACAGCGATTACAGGACGCATAATCTGGAGCCGAATCACAATCATGTTCAGCAAAGTGATAATTCCCACCATGGACAGAGCAAAAAACATTCTTATTTTAATATAATTCTCCTCTTTCTCCAGGTCCTCCAGCTGTGTCAGTGACCGGTAATCCAGCGCCGTGAGAAACTGGTCTTTCAGGGAATTAATCTGGGCTATGGATGTGTTGTATTCCGTTCCATACACATATTCTATGGCCTTCTCCTTCTCCCCTGCCTGCACTTCTTTCATGGCCTCATCTTCCAGGGGAACCAATTGGTTGGACAAAGCATACATATCGTCAATCATACCCTGTTCTTCATCGGTTATCCCGATCTCCTGCAGGGCCGCCACACCCTGATCCCGGTTTTTCAGCACATTCACTTCATTCCAGTAATTGTCATAATGCTCCTGCTCGCCAGTGGCTGCAAACGCCCGCACTTCATTTGTCAGATAGGCAGAACCATTCATAAAACGATTTGCCTGGTAAGTCAGTTCAAACCGTTCCTCATTGGCTACATTCAGTTGTTTGCTGACATCACTGTATGAAATCAGGGAATACATTAAATACAGCAGTGCCAGAATGGAAATTCCATTTAAAATCAAGGTCAGTGTGGATTGCTTCATTGCTTTTTTCATATAAATGCTCCTCCCGGTGCAAAAACCCCTTTTCACATCCTTTCCCGGTATGACCGGGCAAAATGCAAAAGCTTCCATTTATAGTTAGATAACTTCAGTCTACACAATATATCCGAAAAATTCAACACTATATTTAAAATTAGTGCGGAATATTTTGTCAAAAGTGACGAATGCCTGAACACATTTTCTGATTGCTTTTTCCCAAAAATGTGATATACTGAATACATGGGGCATTGGCGCAGCTGGGAGCGCGCCACACTGGCAGTGTGGAGGTCACGGGTTCGAATCCCGTATGCTCCATTCCATAAAACCGCAGACCCGGGATTTTTCCATAAAATCAGGGTTTTGCGGCTTTTTTGTTTTTTCATGTACGAATGCCTTTCGGCAGTTTCATGACATTTCCTGTCATAAAACTGCCATGACAATCCCCGGCACACGGCCGCTGCGTCACTGTTTCCAATGATAAATCTTTCCCACAGCAAATTTCCCACGATTCTTCCCAAAGGCATTTCTTTTTTTGATAAAAAAATACTTTTGGAAGATTTCCCCGCGGAAATATTGCATCCTTGTCCGTCAAATGATATAGTTTTCTTACAAGAAACAGTACATCATTTTTCAGGAGGGTTACATTATGATTCATGTCACACTTGCCAGTACTGACTTAAGATTTGAAGAATCCAGTCTGCACTTCTCCATAGCCCGGAATGGAACCGACTGGAACTGGGAGCCTGATTATACTCCCGTATTTACCACTGCCCAGGAAGAGATCAGCTTCCAAAGCGCCTCCTCCATTTCCCATGAGGTGAAGGAAAACGGACTGGGCAAGGGCATCCTCTCCCGTTATGAAGGCTTTACCGTGGATGGAAAGCCGTCCGCATTCGCCTTTTCCACCTGGACCTGGATCGAAGGCGCCACCGGGAACATTTTCTTTGAGTGGATCCCGGTCTGTGAGGAAGACATCAGCGTCACATCCGTCTCATGGCCCGGATGCATGGAATTCCGCGAGGGAAAAGACGACTGGTACACACTGCTGAATCAGCACCAGGGGCTGCTGATCCCCAATACCTGGGAAACCGCCCTGGGCAGACTGCCTTTTGACGGTTTTCTGTGCTCCGCTGCCAACTACATGCCATGGTTCGGCCAGGTCAAAGCCGGAAACGGATACATCGCTATCTGCGAACATCCCTGGGACAGCGCTTTCTATGCCGAGCACCCTGCCGGCGGCCCCTACACAAAAGCCGGTGTCCGCTGGGGCGCCAGTCTCGGGAAAATGCGTTACCGCAGAGTCATGCGTTACACCCTGTTAAGCGATTGTGACTACAATCATCTCTGCAAGGTATACCGCAGCTATGTGAAGGAAAAGGGATTGTTCTGCAGTCTCAAGGAAAAGGCTGCCAAAGCCCCCAAAGTGGAACAGCTCATCGGAAGCCTGTTCCTGCACAGAGGCATTAAGAACCATGTCTGTGAGGAATCGGATATGCACGATCCGGAGCACCCGGGCAAGTTTGACCGTGTGGTTCCTTTCCGGACACGTTCGGAGGAGATCCGCGCTCTTCACAGCCAGGGATTTGAGAAGCTTTTTCTGCATCTGGACGGCTGGGGAGATCCCGGCTACGACAACCAGCATCCCGATTATCTGCCGCCCTGTGAAGAAGCCGGCGGCTGGGAAGGGATGAAGGAACTGGCCGACACCATGCATGACTGCGATTATCTGTTCGGCATCCACGACCAGTACCGTGATTACTATTTCAATGGTAAAACTTTTGACGCCTCCTTCGGCTGCCTCCAGACAGATGGCACGATTCCGGAACACGCCCACTGGGCCGGCGGCCGCCAGACCTATCTGTGTGCCACCCAGGCCCCCTATTATGTGAAGCGCAATTTTTCACAGCTTCAGGAACATGGAATTGATCTGGACTGCGCTTACCTGGACGTATTCACCTGCAATGAGCCTGATGAATGTGCCAATCCCATGCACTACATGACGCGCAGGGACTGCCTGGAATTCCGCGGACAGTGCTTCGAGTATCTGCTTTCCCAGGGAATCCTTCCCAGTTCCGAAGAGGTTTCCGACTGGAGTATGAAGAATCTGGTGTTCTGTCATTACGCGCCGTATCAGTTTATGATGTACAAACCCGGCACACCTCAGAAAGGTATCCCGGTGCCTCTGTTCAACCTGGTTTATCACGACTGTGTCATCGTCCCCTGGATGATGGAAAAAATGAATGCCACCACCGACTACATGCTCTACGCTCTGCTCAACGGCGGCGCGCCTTATCTGATCCGGGACGGCGCTTATCCGGGTATCGACGGTTCCTTTGAACCGGAATACACCTTTACCGAGCAGGAAAACTATGAGCGCTGCCGGGTGGTATCAAAGCTTCACCAGCGCATCGCCGCCTGCGAAATGGTTTCCCACAAGCTGCTCACTCCGGATGGGAAAAAGCAGGAAACCGTATTCAGCGACGGCACCCGGGTACAGATTGATTTGGATGCCCTGACCTACGAAATCGGACAGATCTCCTAAAAGCCCTGTCTTCTGCACTTAACGGCAGATTGTCCGCAGGGATTGCGTCAGGCAGAAAAATCATAACCTGCCATACATATCTGCACAGACAGCATAAAAGCCGCAAACCCTTGATTTTCGGAAAATCTCAGGGTTTACGGCTTTTCACATAAGCAGGACAGACACAAAGCGGTTCTATCATTTTATCCCACAAAAATACACTGAATACTGTATTTCCATATTTCCCCGGGGCTGGTTTTGCCGGTTCCTGACAAAAGAACAAATACAGATCAATCCTGAAAGGATCACCCTCCCAGCCTTCCGCTTTCTGCCAAATGCCGCAGCAGTGCTTCGCATCCCTCCAGAACATCCCGGTATGTCGCATCAAAATCTCCGGTGTACCAGGGATCCGAGATATCTCTTTCCGAACCCGCAAAAGATAAAAGCTTGCAAATCCTGCTTTCCGGGTCCCCTCCCAGCATCCGCTTCATATTCCTTATATTGGCACTGTCCATACCAATGATAAAATCATATTTCTGATAATCCGTGCCCTGCAGCTGCACTGCCCGCTTTCCCTCACAGCTTATCCCATGCTCCGCCAGTTTCTTCCTGGCCGGCGGATAAACCGGGTTTCCTATGCCGTTCCAGATCTCCTCCGTACTGGTCGCCGCTGATGCAATGAAAAACTCCTGGGACAATTTTTCCCTGTCCACCAAATCCTTCATTACAAACTCTGCCATTGGGCTACGGCAGATGTTGCCGTGGCAGACAAAAAGTATTTTAATCATAATATAAATTCCTCCTAAAATGCGTTGAATTGCCGTGTTTTGGCACGTTTTGCGAGGTTTATTTTTCTGATAAATATTGTCAAAAAAATAACATTCTCTTTATAAATCAAGCACAGCTAATAAATAAGGTTTGAAAACTCAACTTCAAATTTCTTTACTTCCTTCGAAACAACTTCATCAAGTTTAGCTTGATCATATCCCATTAAAACCCAAATTATATATCGAAACATCCACTCTAGTTTCACTGCATAAACTCCACATTGTCCCCCTTTTAATACCCTTTTTTGTTTTGGGTTTACATGAAATACCTTATTCCTTGTCCTTATCATATGAGCAATCAAACTCCTACGTCTACGGAATTCTGTTGATAAAACTGGTTTCCCATATTTTTCAACAAGCGCATTTACATAGCAAGCAAGTGTTTTTTACCCCTTATTGGAATTAAATGAGCGCCTCCACAATTTGAACAAGTTACTTGTCGAGATGTACTTGGTTCTGGAACAACAGATAAAATGTGCAATTTCTCTAATTTCCTGCCAAGTGTTTCATAGCATTCAACCAACATTGAGATACGTACATCAGCAGTAAGGCCATTAACACTATTTGCAAATAATAACATTTGGTTTATTATTCCCAAATCATTTTGCAACTTAAGCCATTTCAAAAAATATTTCTTATATTCTTTATCGTCTAATTCTAATGGAATTTTATGTTTTGATCGAGCGCTTTGAAAGTATCCAAGTTCTACTGATTTAACAGCTTCGGTAATTTCATTCCCATCCACAAAACATTTATTCATACCATAAAATGCTCCATCAAAAAGATACTCGTATCTTCGCACATCTCCTACATATAAATATAAATTTTCAAATTGAACCGGAACTTGACTTTTGATCGTTATACATTTTTCTGTTCGAATTACAGAAACCTCAACACTATATATCACATGTTTCTTTTGAAATGAAAACGAACTTTTTTCAAAGCAGATATATGTATCATTCTCTCCATGCCATTCAATGCAAGAACACATTTCATTTTTCAATTGTTCATACTTTTGGCTTCGTTTTATCAAACAACTCACACTCCACTCATTTAATCATTTCCGTTCTTATAATAACACAATCTACAGCAACTTTCTATCATAAAAAATGCCCTGCCGAAGCAGGGCGCATAAACTCTCTTTTTTCAGGTCGCCCGGAACCTTTTCTGCGATACAGGCTTTTCACCCTTTGCCTTTTCCAGCTCCTTCCTCGCTGCCTCCAAATCTTCCAACCGCTTCAATTCATCCGCAGCATCCTCCAGTCCGAGGTGCGTGTATGTATTCAGCGTCACCCCGATATCGCTATGCCCCATCAGATACTGGAGCGTCTTTGGGTTCATGCCCGACTTTGCCATGTTGCTGCAGTAGGTATGCCACTGCTGTTTTGAACCGGTGGCTTGACGAAAAGAAAGACCTCGGTTCCCGTCTGCCTTACCTGCAGACATACATGGGACACAGGGATCTGGAAGCGACGGCTTATTACATCCATCTTCTCCCGGAAAATCTGATAAAATCGGCAGGGATTGACTGGGAAGGCATGAACCATCTGATCCCACGGGTGGAACTATGGGAAAAGTAAAAGACGAGCAGTTATTCACACTTTTGCGTGATTTCCTGTTGGTCTACCTGCCGAACCAACGGAAAGCGAGCAGCAATACCGTAAAGGCTTACAGGACAACCCTGAACCAGTTCCTTAAATATACAGCCGGACAAAAAATATCTCTGTACTGTCCGTCACCTCCGGGATGGTCACATATGAAATGGTGAACTCGGATCTTGACTGGCTTTCAGCGGAGAAGAATGCTGCTCCTGCTACGCGCAACAACAAGCTGGCGGCCATCCGGGCATTTATCTCCTATGCCGCAGCCTGCCGCCCGGAATATATCAGCATTGCAAGCGGGCTGGCAGCTATCGGAATCCAAAAGAATGACCGGTTTGCGAAAGTGGATTATATGTCGGAAGAAGCAGTAAAAGCGCTTCTTGCAGAGCCGGACACCAGAATGGGGATAGGCGTGCGGGATCAGTTCCTGATGATCTTTCTGTATGATACCAGGGCGCGTATCCAGGAAGTTCTGGATGTGAAAATCTGTGACGTTAAAGTTGACAAGACGCCGACTGTGACGCTTCATGGGAAAGGGAAGAAAACCAGGATAGTCCCCCTGATGAAAGATACTGTAAAACATCTGCAGAATTATATGAAGGTGTTCCATCCGGGCAAAACATGGATGTCATCAGAATGGCTCTTTTATGTGGAACGCAAAGGAATCCGTAACGCCATGTGCGATGATACGGCAAGGCTCCGGATTCGGAAATACGCCGCATCTGCAAGGGAGAAATGCCTGGATGTCCCCCTGAATGTCCACCCCCATTTGTGGAGACATACGAGGGCCATGCATTTATACCAACACGGCATGGATTTAGCTTTAATCTCGCAATGGCTCGGACACAAACAGCTTGAAACCACGCTGATTTACGCACACACAGATACAGAAGCGAAAAGGAAAGCAATCACGGAGGCAATGGCTTCTGATCCTTTCCTTGAAGCGGAGCCTGTTAATTATACCGTCAGTGATGAGGAAATCCTCTAACGTCTTTACGGTCTATGATGGACCTAAGATTATCCCGAATTATTCTCCCTAAGCGAGAGATTTAGGAAAGCTGACCGTGTAAATGACTAAAAAGTTATCCCGAATATTTCCCTAAGAAATGCCGCTGTTACTGGCTTTCTTTGATGTATTCGGGATAATCTGACTTTCGGTATAACGTTTGTGTGCACTTATCTTCATTCGTAAGATTTACATACAGACTGTTTGTATGTTATAATGTGACTACTAATTTACAAGGAGCAAACGAGTATGAAACATAAAGATCACTATAATGATGATTACATTTTCAGTCTTTCTCAAAAGATAGTTTTTGTGATGCCTGACTTTGACCAAAAAGTCTTTTGTAATTCTTTAATTGGCAGGTTGGATGACAAAGAGTTATTTGCAAGGTTTGACTGTATTGTGGATGCTATGCAAGCAAGTATGATGGGCGATTATTCAAAAAATATTCAAGCATTTTTCAATATGCTGGGTCCTGAATTAAAATCCCCTGAGGGAATGTTCAATTTTGGGTGGTGGCTATGGCCTATTGGCAGATATGTTGAACGATATGGAAATGAAAATTATATTTTATCACTTTCGTTCTTGAAAGAATTAACAAAAAGATTTACCGGAGAGTATGCTATACGCCCATTACTACAAGCGCATCCCAAAGAGGTCATGGACGAGTTAATAGAATGGACAACCGATAAAAATGTGCATGTTAGACGGCTTGCAAGTGAAGGGGTTAGAATACGGCTACCATGGTCGCAAAAATTATTTGTTGCATTAGACGAATTTGAAAGATATACAACCATTCTTACAAAATTAAAAGATGACCCAGAAAGATTTGTTCAAAAAAGTGTAGGGAATAATCTTAATGACTTATATAAAGACGCTCCCGAAAAAGCTGATTTTATCATTTCACAATGGGAGAAAACAGGAAAAAGTAAGGCACAGGATTGGATTATTAAACACGGAAGAAGAAATCAAAAATAGAGAGGCGTTTTCTGTTTCGAGTGCAGCAATCATTCTGTATTTATAACAGAACAATATGCAATGAAAAATGTAGAGGCTACCAATAAAACTACTTCTTCTTTAATAGAAATTGCAAGAAAATACTTTGCACAATATGGTTATTTCGATGTTCCTTTAGAAAAAATCGCAGAGGAAGCTAATGTAACCAGAGGGGCAATATATCATCATTTCAAAAACAAGCAAGGACTTTTATCGCTGTATTAGAAAGTGTGCAAAAAGATATTTCTGCCCAAATTGAGATTGAGCTGGTAGACCATATCAAGGTTTACGAAAACGGCAATATCAGCGTTCACTTTAAGTTTGCGGACGAGTTCCACCGGATTGCCGAGTACATTGAAATCAACACCACTGACACCGCCGAGGCGGGCTGACCCCCGCCAAAGTATAAAATCCTTTTGGCAGTGTGTTTTCCTAATAAAACGCAATCTTACTTAATGTAATAAAATACCCACCTGTTACTTATAGACTTTCTTTTGCTAATCTTGTGTATTTATTAACAAACTCCGTTTTTTCTGCTGTGTATCTATCCCTATCATGTTCATATTTTTTCCATAAATTTAACTTTAAATTTTCATACGCTTTCGCAATTTCCGTATGTTCATTTAAGTAATCTCTAAAATATATTTCGTCTTTATCGTTCAAAAGACGTAAATGAATGTGAAATACTCTTTCGGCAAATCCTTTCTCTGTATATCCCTTATTTAACGAAATTCTTTTATCGCTCTCAGACATACAAATATATCCATTTTTAGTCATTAGTTCTTTTACAATTATAAGCGTAGCAGTGTTAGGAATTTCAATCAATATATCAACTATTGGCTTCGCCCATATTCCATGAATGGCTGTACTTCCAATATGATATATTTGCAAACCCAATTTAGTAGTAGGGAGAATTTTTTTTAGAATATTTTATTCTTCACCATACCATTTAGACCAACAATCCTGATGTTCTGTTAAATAGATAGGGAATAATTCCCATAGTTCTTCCAAACTCATTTCTGAAAGTTTTTTACTCATAATTTCCTCCCAAAATGCTTTGATTTGCCGCGTTTTGGCGCGATCTGCGAAGTTTGCTTTTTCTCTAAAGATTGTTAAAAATGTAACGAAAGTGGCAAATTGAGGCAAAACGGGGCAAGTTGATGCCGTCAAATGTAGTAAAAACGTAGTAGGAATTGGGGACTTTTACTACGGCAGGCAAATCGTCTACACGCATGTACGTTACCTTATTTTTTCTAAAAATATCCTCTTCTCAAAGGTACCATTAGCGATAGCTTTTTTATTTCTCATAACTTCAAATTCCGATTGTGACATTCCTTGTGCTTTTAATAAAGCGTAAACTACTTCAACTACATCACACAATTCAATGATTTGACCAGATTCAATGTACTCCTTAACTTCCTCTTGAAGTTTATCTTTTAATAATTGCAAATATGCATCATCATTTTTAACAGTTTCACATATCGGAGTTCTTCCGCTTGACTTTATTATTTCAGGAATATTATCTCTTACTAACTTTTTTATCATTTTTCTTCTCCGTATAATATTCTCTTGCTGGATTTTCCTATTCATATTTCAAAGAACTCCAAAATAGTATTCGTATATTTCTTTGCCTCTTCGATTCTTGGAAAATGCCCGCTATCCTCAAAAATCGCCAGTGTCACATTTTGCGCATTGTTCATAATATACTCGGTTTGATCCTTTGTACATACGGGATCATACTTTCCACTAATCAACAGCATCGGAGCAGTTATCTCTGTGAGTATCGGCAAAAAACTGTCAGTAATCCGCATCCTTTTCTGCAAAGAGCCAGCCGGCATCGGTTGTGTTTCCAGCAGTTTCATCAGATGCCGCTCTCCTTTTGACCACATCTCATCTGTAATATCCGTGGTATCCATACTCATTTGATATTCCTTAAAAGAAATGCCATGCAGATAATTTCGCAGTTTCATATCTGTCACATAACCAAGCAGAGTTAATAAATCAGATACTACTTCCTTCTTGTCTTGATATTCTGTAAATTTCATTTTTTCACAAAGCTCAGCTGCCGGTTTATTGTCCAGGCTTTTAATATGCTCACTCAAATATTCGGCTGTTGACTTTGCAGAATCCCCAAAGCACAATGAAGGGCATTCCAGAATGACCTTATGAATGGAATTGGGATAGATGTATGCATATAAAACTGCAAGCATCCCGCCATAAGAATGGCCAAGTATACTCCATTTTTCTATTCCAAGAAGCTGGCGCAGCTCCTCAGTCATTTCGATCTGATATTCCATACTGTAACTTTCACTCTCGGCAATAGCTTCTGACCGCAGCACTCCTAACTGATCGAATATGACAACCTTCATTTTCTTACTTAATGCCTTTGCCTGATTTACAAAATCCAAACAGCTTGCTCCCGGACCGCCATGAAGATACAGCAAAGTGTCTTTATATTCTGCGCCATATATTTCATACCAAATTTTCTTACCCCAAATGTTAATAAACATATGCGTATCCTTCCTGATTAAAATCTTAAAATCAAATTAGATGTTTGCGAAACTGTGATTTTGTCCATACTGAATTACGTATATTGTATATTTCATAAACGGTATGCGGAGCAAGAGCATGTCCGCATTGGAATATACAATGTACACAATGGCACTCGCATTATAACTGAGTTTCGCAATTGCCTATAAAATTAAATCCCGATTGTGATTTAATGATTTTTAAGGGAAACATTAGCTGTTATATTTTATTAATA
>CAJTLR010000004.1 GCA_910577185.1 uncultured Acetatifactor sp. | reverse complement strand
CCGCGCGATTAACGTGTCGCAACGGATAGCTTCTCCAGCTGCAAGACCCCTGTCGAAACCTTTACTACCCCATATATCTTACGATACAGAAATGTTTACCGGCCTTCCGGTCCTTCCTGCCGGTAATGTCAGGGCTGAATCACAACCCTGTCTCCAGTATATGCATTTAAGCGTAAAATGTCAACAAATAAATAAAAATCCTACAGATTCCTGACTTTAAAGTCTCTCTCCATCTCCCTGCGCTGGTCTTTTTTCGCAATATCCTGCCGCTTGTCATACAGCTTTTTACCACGGGCAAGACCGATTTCCACCTTGACTTTTCCATCTTTAAAATACACCTGCAGGGGCACCAGGGTATAACCTTTCTCCGCCACCTTGCCCGCCAGCTTATTGATTTCATATTTGTGCATCAGCAGCTTCTTCACGCGCAGCGGATCCTTGTTGAAAATATTTCCTTTTTCATAAGGGCTCACATGCATCCCATAGACAAATATCTCTCCGTTTTCAATCCGGATAAAAGATTCCTTGACACTGCATTTTCCCATGCGCATGGATTTTACTTCCGTGCCGTGCAGTGCAATGCCTGCCTCATAAGACTCCTCTATAAAATAATCATGATACGCCTTTTTATGATTCGCAATGAGTTTTTGTGTTTCTTTTTTCTGTGCCATTCCCTTCTCCTGTTCCTGTACCGGCATGTGCCGCGGAATCCCCGGGAAACTTCCATCCGCAGATTCCGCAGGCACTGTCCGGCCCACCTGCTTTCCGTTTTATGGATTTCCCGCGGAATTCTCTTCCTCTTCTGCCATGGTAAAGTCTATGCTTCTGTTAAACCGGTCACACTCTTCCACGCGCACCTTCACCGGCATCCCCAGCTTATAACTTTTTCCGGTCCTCTCCCCCACCATTTCACAAGTATTTTCATGATAGGAAAAGTAATCTTCCTGGAGCCGGGATACATGCACCAGGCCCTCCACCGTGTTGGAAAGCTCCACATAGATGCCCCAGGACGTGATGCCGGAAACCACACCCTCATATATTTCCCCGATTTTGTCTTCCATAAATTCCACTTTTTTCAGCTTGTCCGTCTCCCGCTCCGCCTCTTCCGCCCTGCGCTCCGTCTCGGAAGAATGCTTCGCCACCTCCGGCAGAATCTCGCGGTAATGGGCAATTCTCTCTTCCTGAAGCCGTCCCCTGAGCTGTTCCTTTATAATCCGGTGAATCTGCAGGTCCGGATATCTGCGGATAGGTGAAGTAAAATGGCAGTAATACTGGCATGCCAGCCCGAAATGTCCGCTGCACTCCACACTGTATTTGGCCTGCTTCATGCTCCGCAGGGCCAGACGGCTGATCATGGGCTCCTCGGGAGTGCCCGCTATTTTCGCCAGAAGCTTCTGAATTTCCTTGGGATGTACCTCTTCCCCGGAAGTCTTCTGTCCCGCTCTTCCCACGGCTTTCATATAATAGCCGAAATTGTTGATAAATGCCGTCAGTTTCTGAATTCTCTCCCCATCCGGCACA
The DNA here is from genome assembly GCA_910577185.1 of uncultured Acetatifactor sp. Taxonomy (GTDB): domain Bacteria; phylum Bacillota; class Clostridia; order Lachnospirales; family Lachnospiraceae; genus Acetatifactor. The sequence continues at coordinate 98,346 of CAJTLR010000004.1, read as the reverse complement.
TCATGGACCCTGTATACAAAAGGCAGTTCCATCCAGTAAAAATGCTGGGCCACCGTCTCGTTTGCCGCCAGCATAAAATCCTCGATAATATCCGTGGCCACATTTCTCTCATAAGGCCGGATATCCGTAGGATGCCCATCTTGATCCAGAAAAATCTTACACTCCGGAAAATCAAAATCTATGGATCCCCGCTTTCCCCGTTTTTCCCGCAGGATTGCGGCCAGGGACTCCATATTCCGGAACATGGGAAGAAGATCCCTGTACTGCCCGTATTCCTCCCGGGAATCTGCGCCTTCCTCTTCCAGCAATTCCCTTACCACAGTGTATGACATCCTCTTATTGACCCGGATTACCGATTCACAGATCTCATAATCCACTATTTCACCACTTAAATCCACTGTCATCAGACAGCTTAAGGCAAGCCGGTCCACACCCTCATTCAGGGAACAAATCCCGTTGGAAAGCGCATGGGGCAGCATGGGAATCACCCGGTCCACCAGATAAACGCTGGTCCCCCGCTTCAGCGCTTCCTTGTCCAGGGCAGAATTTTCCTGTACATAATTGGTCACATCCGCAATGTGGACACCAAGAGAATACTTCTCCCCATCAAAAGCCACGCTCACCGCATCATCCAGATCCTTGGCATCCTCACCGTCAATCGTGACCATTTCCACATTCCTCAGGTCCCTGCGCCCTGCCATGTCTGCCGTGGATACCTCCTTAGATACCCGTTCTGCCTGATTCATGATTTTTTCGGTAAATTCCACCGGCAGTTCGTAATTGCGCACTATCGCCATGATATCCACCCCCGGGTCATTCACATGGCCCAGTATTTCCACTATCTGGCCTTCCGGATTTTTCCTGTCCGTGCCATAATCCGTAATCTGTACTACCACTTTATGCCCCGTCACGGCACCCCCGGAGCGCTCCTTCGGCACAAAAATATCCTGGGAAATTTTCGTGTTATCCGGCTTCACAAAACCGTAATTTTCGCTTGTCCGTTCAAAAGTACCCACCACCCGGGTCATGCCGCGGGCTATGATGCGTACAATTTTCCCCTCCTGGCGTCTGCCTTCACTCTCCGGAAGCAGGGCCACTTCCACCGTGTCTTTATGAAAGGCGCCTCCGGTCTGATCTTCCGGAATATATAAATCTTCTTCCCTGCCCTCTATCTCCACAAAGCCGAATCCCCTGGCATTGCTGACAAAAGTTCCCGTCAGGAAACGTCCGTTGGACTTTACATATTTTCCTTTGGCAGTCAGCGTCAGTTTTCCTTCCGCCAGAAGCTCCTGCAGAATCCCGCGCAGGTCCTCCCTGTCCTCCCTGGCAACCTGCAGAAATACTGCCAGCTCCTTTTCCTTCATGGGCACATAAACCGGATCCCGCACCAGGTCACATATGATTTTTTTCCTTGCTTCCACGGATTTTTTCTTCTCTTTATTTTCCATATCTCTCCTATTTCCTTTATCCCTGCTTTTCATGTGCGTCCAACAGTGTCGTTCCTCCGGGAAAGTGCTCATTCCCATATGACAAAAAGACACTCCTGCCATCTCACAAGGGTGTCTCCATAATACGATGTTTTCGGGACTTCTTTCCGGAATCAGAAAATATTCAGATTCAGGATAACCGCCAGTACCATAAAGAGCAATGCCAGTATCTTGGTAATCTTTACCAGCTGTCCCTCCATGGAACGTCCCTTATTTTTCCCCCAGTAGGTCTCTGCCGCCCCGCTGATCGCTCCCAGGCCCGCAGACTTTCCCTCCTGCATCAGTACCAACACCACAAGCGCTATGCACACAAATATAAAAACAACCGTAAGCACAATTTTTAATGCCGCCATTTTTACACCTCCTAAGTAAACCAGCCATTCGGCCTCTTTATGCCATGAACATGGACCTGGTTTATTATGATTGTTCATCAATCATGATACGGATGGCCATTCAGCCCATTCATGCCACAAATATAGATTTATTTTATCACAAATACGGACAAAAAGCAATAGGGAAATCCTACTTTCCTATATTAAAAAGGAAAACTGCCGAACAGTTCATTGCCCTGTCTGAACTATGAAAAGCTGCCGCCTGCAGACAAAAATCCGGCAGGCGGCAGCCGCTGAAAAATCAGAGCATGGTAAACAGCCAGTATATCAGTCCCGACAGCAACAGCAGGATCACTACCACCGGCAGAAAAATAGTCAGAAAGGATGCCAGCAGCATTGCAGGCATATCACTTTTTTCCATCTCCTGCCGTATCTGTTCTTCCTTTTCCGTATCCACTTCTTTCGGAATCTTACGCCACGCTTTTCTCATAGACTCTCCTGTTTATTTTTAAACCCCCATGCGGCCAGCCGCACCATCATCCATAAAAGCAGGGGGGTTTTGATGATGCACACAAACCGCAAGAGCATGCGGTTTGGCGCACTGCTGCCGGACACTTTTCCTGCCTCTGTTATTCTTTACGCTGATTCGTTGCAACTTTTACGTCAAAGAGATAATTTCCTTCTGCATCCACTTTCTGCTGTTCCGCAAAGTGGCAGGCCACAAAATGCCCCGGTTTAACTTCCGTCAGCGTCGGCGGTACCACCTTACACTTATCGCAGGCCATAAAGCATCGGGTATGGAATTTACATCCGGAGGGCGGTTTAATAGGGCTGGGGATGTTTCCCTCCAGAATAATGCGCTCCTTGGTAAGGCTGTCCGGATCCGTGGTGGGAATGGACGAAAGAAGCGCTATGGTGTATGGATGACGGGGATCACTGAAAATTTCGTCCGTCTCTGCCACTTCCACCATATTGCCCAGGTACATTACGCCGATACGGTCCGAAATGTAACGAACCACCGACAAGTTATGGGAAATAAACAAATATGTCAGCCCTTCCTTCTCCTTCAAATCCTGGAGAAGGTTGATGATCTGCGACTGAATGGAAACATCCAGCGCGGATACACACTCGTCACAGACCACAAATTTCGGCCTCACCGCCAGGGAACGGGCAATACAGATTCTCTGTCTCTGTCCACCCGAAAACTGATGGGGATATCGGTTATACATATAATTCTGGAGACCGCAGGAATTCATTACCTTAAAAACATACTCCTGCATTTTTTTGGAACCTGCCTTAAAAAATTTATGGGTCACAAGTCCCTCTTCAATGATGCGGCCAACCGTCATACGGGGATTCAGGGAGGAATAAGGATCCTGGAAGATAATCTGCAGATCCTTCCTCAGATGACGCATTTCATTATACCTCAGCCGTTTCAAATCCACACCATTGTCCAGCATGGCCTCATATTTCATGAATTCCGGGTCTTTGGCAAAGGGTGCTTTCAGCATCGCAATCTTATTGTCTATTTCTGCCGCGGATGTCATCAGCTTTTCCCGCTGTGCCGTCAGTTCCTTCTGTTTCTGGTCCAGCTTCTGGATTTTGTCCTTTACCGCCTGTTTTTTCTCCGGGGCATCCTCCAGCAGGCCCTCCCGGGCCTCTATTTCCACCGCAATTTCTTCTATCCTGGAAGTAATTTCCGCCGCCTGGAAAGTCAGTTTATACTTTTCGGACAAAAGCGACGCACCCTGACGGGTTTCCTTCACCATAAAACCGCCCAGAATCTTGGCGCAGTAATCCAGGGCCGTCTTTGCATCGCAGGCCGCCAGATTTTTATTCTGCAAATCAAAGAATGTGGCGGAATCGCCCAGTTCGTCACACTTTTTCGCCATTTCCTCCGCATGTGCCGTGGCCTTGTGGTACCGGTCAATATATTTTTCCGCGTTGGAAAGGGTATCCAGCACATACCGGGGCGCCACCTCTTCCAGGGTACGCCCATAATACATGGTACTGCCCGCGGTCTGCTCATAAAGCTGGAGCAGCACACGTCCCAGAGTGGACTTGCCGCAGCCGGACTCTCCCACCAGTCCGAAGGTTTCTCCCTTGTAAATATCAATGGAAATGTCTTCATTGGCCCGGACATACATTTGTTTCGCAAAAAGAGAGGATTTGGCTACGGGAAAATACTTCTTCAGGTTCGTTATGGACAGCAGAGTCTCCTTCACCTGTCCCGAAGACCGTACATTATCCATTGACTGTGATTTTTCCATGTGCTTCACTCCTCCTTTCTGCCTTCTCCGGATAGAAGCAGCGGATCAGCTGTCCCTCTGCCACCTGCGTCAGGACAGGCTCCTCCTCCATACATTTCTTTGTACAATATTTACAGCGGGGCGCAAACTTACATCCCTTGGGCAAATCCAGGGGATGGGGCACCACACCCGGAATCGGATCCAGCTTTGCGCGGTCATCATTCAGTCTGGGTATGGAGAACATCAGACCTTCCGTGTAAGGATGAGACTGCTTACAGTCCGTAAAAATCAGCGATGCGGGAGCCTGCTCCACCACTTGTCCGCAGTACATTACCACCACATCATCCGCCATCTCGTTGATTACCCCCAGGTCATGGGTAATGAACATGATGGCCGTGCCGTTCTCCTTCTGCAGCTCATTCATCAGCCTTAAAATCTGTGCCTGAATGGTCACATCCAGGGCCGTGGTAGGCTCGTCTGCAATCAGGATATCCGGTTTACAGGCCAGGGCCATGGCAATCATCACCCGCTGCCGCATACCGCCGGACAGCTGATGGGGATACTGTCTTGCCACGGCTTCCGGATTGGGAATCTGCACCGCCCGGAGCATCTCAATGCTCTTTTCCGCCGCTTCCTTTCTGCTCAGATTCTGATGAACCATAAAAGGCTCGGACAGCTGTCTTTTTATGGAAAACACCGGGTTTAAGCTTGTCATGGGTTCCTGGAAGATCACGGAAATCCTGTTTCCCCTGATATGATACATCTCCTGGGTGGACACTTTTGCCAGATCCTGGCCGGCAAAAGTGACTGTGCCCCCGGCAATATAGCCATTGGCATCCAGAAGCCTCAGAACGCTCATGGCAGTGACGCTTTTCCCGGAGCCGGACTCTCCCACAATGCCAAGGGTACGGCCGGGATATATGGAATATGAAACATCATTTACGGCTTTCACGGTGCCGTTTCTCGTTTTAAAAAAAGTACGAAGGTTCTTCACTTCAAGTAAGGGTTCAGCCATTATTTTTCCACCTCCGATTTCGGGTCAAGCACATCCCGCAGGGTATCGCCGATAATATTGATACAGATAACCACAATGGAAAGGAACAATGCCGGGAACACCCATCTCCACCAGAAAGACTGGATGACCAGGGCATTACGGGAACCGTCCAGCATATTACCCCATGTAGGACGGGGAAGCTGCACACCAAAACCCAGATAGGACAGCGAGGACTCCGTCAGCATACAGCCGGCAAAATCCAGTGTCACCGTCACCAGAATGACAGAGATAATATTGGGCAGGATATGCCGGAACGCGATTCGTTTTTCTTTCACACCCATGGAACGGGCGGCAGTGACAAATTCTTTTTCGCGCTCTGCCAGAATCTGGCCTCTCACCAGCCTGGCCAGGCCCGTCCAAGAAAGCACACCCAGTATCAGCATGATCATCGCAATACGGGTATCTTCATGAATATCGGATCCCTGGAAAATAGCCGACAGACACAGTGCAAAGGGCAGGAAGGGAATGGCTCCCACAATCTCTGTCACACGCATCAGGAACATATCCACCGGGCCGCCGAAATATCCGGAAATACATCCTATGATAATACCAATTATGGTGGATACGATAACTGCCACGGCACCCACCGTCATGGTCATCTTACCGCCGTTCATAATACGGTTAAACACATCACGTCCCATATCGTCCGTGCCCATGAGATAGCCCTTCAGGCCCCAGCAGTCAACAAATTTTCCATCTTTGAACGCATAATTCTGGAAACCGCTGGCAAATACCTTATCCACAGCGCCCTCTTCCTGAAGGGCTACGGGAATCTTACACTGATTGCGGTAACTCTGGCCCCATGCATAAACCCTGCCCTGGTCCGTGGTCAGCGTAAAATGTCTGGTTCCCCCGGATACCGTCACTGCGTTTTCCCCTTCCAAAAGCTCCGGCAGGGGTTCCTTCATACCGGAGACCACAATCTCGCCATCGTCCAGCACCAGCGCCAGGGCGTTGCCGGAAGCGGCGATATCAACCACCTTCCGCTCTCCGATATATTCAAACAAGTCAGTGCTCACACTGCGGCCGTTCTCGTCCAGTACGCTGATGATATTATACTTTGTACTTTTGCCGCAGACGAAAGTACCGTTTTCATCGATTCCGTAAATACCATCGTTTGTAAAGGTCAGTTTGACAATCTTACTCTCCTTCTTGCCGTGCTTGATCACGGAAGAAAGATTTGTGGCGCTTAAGCCATCATTTCCCCATGCGTAGATGGTGCCGTCTTCCATAAGAATGGCCGTCACCTGGTTGCCGCAGATCAGCTGGCGCACCTGGGATGCGTCAATGGTACCGCCGTTCATCAGCTCGTCCGGCTGTTTCCTGGCCGCCGCAATCATGGATCCATCGTGGCCATACTGTCCGTTGTCAAACTCACCCCACGCATAGACATGACCGTCCTCGGAAATGGCCACACAGTGGTCAGAACCCGCCGCCACATGCACGATCCTGCTGTTTTGTACCTCTGCGGGGATATTCATCACGTTCCTGGCTTCGTCTCCGGAGATATTGACATACTGTCCCCACATGGAGACCTTGCCATCGGTATCCACTCCTATGGTAAAAGTACCCCGGGAAGAAATATCCACCGCGCCGTCTTTCATACCCTCCGGCAGCTTCATCAGGCTCTGGGTGGGTGCCATATTGGTATGCAGCATTTCGCTGCCCGTCTCTGTCAGATCTGCCGGGGCAATCGCCGAGCCGATGAACACAAAGAGGAACATACCCGCCAGCACAATCACAGCGCCGGTGGCAAGCGGCTTGCGGAAAAAGCGCTTGACTGCCAGTTTGGTGGGACTGTCATAACGTTCGTCCGCTATGGTCAGTTCCCTGGATGCTCCGAAAAACATCCTGCGCAGCCAGCGAAAAGGTGCGAATTCTTTCCGGGAGGAATTCTTATCGTTTTTCATTTTCTTATGTTCCTCCTTTACTTATTCACACGGACTCTGGGGTCTGCCAGTCCGTATGCAATATCCACCACAAGATTGCCTAAAAGTCCCATGATAACATAGAACATCTGAAGCAGAAGCACCACTTCAAAGTCCTTACTGTTCAGACTGAGTATATAAATGCGGCCGACTCCGTTCAGGCCGAAAATATTCTCAATTACAATAGATCCCGAAAAGATGCCGATAAACCATCCGATCACCAGAGTAATAATTGGAATCAGGGCATTTCGGAACGCGTGACTGTAAATAACCGTCTTCTCCACCAGCCCCTTTGCCCTGGCCGTACGGATACAGTCCAGAGAAAGCGCCTCCGACATGGATGCCCGGACATAGCGGGTCATACCGCCCAGAGAGGAAAAAGTCATGACAATCAGCGGCAGCGCCATATAGTACAGCCGGTCTTTCAGTTCCGCAAAGCCGGTATAATTGGATCCCGGTGTCTTCATTCCCGAGACAGGGAACCATTTCAGCATAATGGCAAAAATCCAGATAAATACAATGGCAATGATAAATCCGGGGATACTGTAACCCACAATGGTTCCTACCTGAACGGCAGTATCCCTCTTACTGCCTCTGTGCACCGCACAGAAAATACCCAGGGGTATCGTAATCCCCAGGCCCAAAACTGTCGCGAAAATATTGATGAAGACAGTATTCTTCATCGGGTCTGCCAGCACCTCCTGCGCCGGCCTGTCATACTCATAACTGTAACCTAAGTTACCCTGAAGAATCCCTTTGTACTTTCCATTGATAGGCCCCAGACCCATCCAGCCCAGATAACGTACCACCACATTCTGGTCCGTTCCCAGTTCCCGGCGCAGCTCCTCTATCCTGGCCTGATAAAGTTCGGTTGCATTTTCCGAGGTCTTCAGTCCCTTTCTATAAGGCTCTGCCTCTGCCACTGCCCGGTCATAGGGAATGAGAGAATACACAAAGAACATGAGAAAGGAAAGAATCAGCAGGACTACCACCATATAGCCCAGTCTTTTCAGTATATACTTGCCCATATCATACCCCGTTTCTGATATTATAAGAAAGAATCACGGAACACACTTTCCTATATGAGAATAAATGGGGCAGTCGTCTTGACGGCCGCCCCATCCTTCACTGTCACATAAATTGATGAAACCTATCCTTAATAGCCTTTTACATTCGCATACAGAAGCGCTGCAGCCGGGCCACGGAACGGACTGGTCTGGAAATTCTCAATCTTGGCATTGTAAACATCATAATAGTAATTGGAGTACAGCGGGATGTCGGGCATCAGTTCGTTCCATCTCTCCACATATCCCATATACCACTGGTTAAACTCATCCTCTGTGGTGGCATTGTAAACCATTGCCATGGACAGATAATCCATACCCAGCTTGTCGCCGGATGCCTCCACTGCCTGCTCATAGGTCAGCTTCTCTGCTTCCAGTTCATAGGGGAAGTCAATGTCATAGGCATCATACAGCTTGTTGTCGGAATAAGTAAACCATGCCGGATCATGTGACCAGCAGTAAGCACGGTCAAGGTTCGTCAATGCGCTGAATCCCGTAGCCAGGTTAAACATACCATAGGTAGGAATTCCGTTATAGCCATAGCTGGGCTCACGGTAAATCTCACCGAGCAGTTTGTTAAAGTCGCCGGTAGTGGCACGGATCACCATGCCTGCCGCGGACAAGTCGGTGCTGTTTGCCAGAGTGGTGGAAATCAGATCCGTCACTTCGTTGGGAGTGGAACCAAACCAGTTGATTGCCAGAGGCATGTAATACTCGCCGTTAATCTCCACGGTCTGATAAGTCACACCGTCGGTATTGGAAACGGAAGCATAGGTCTTGTTTGCTCCATCCAGTGCATTTGCTTCATCTGCAGTCAGTTTCTTATAGCGCACCGCGTCAACGCCTTCGGCGCCTTCCACATACTCCTCACCCTTGGAGTTGTAAATCCAGCCGCCCTGCTCCAGAACGCTCTTTGCGGTCTCGGGAGAGAAAGCGTAGTCAATCAGCTCAATCTCATCCTGCACTGCCTTCCAGGGTCCAAGGTCGGGGCTGTAAGGGCCGTCTACCACCACACCGTAACCGCCGGTAAAAGTCTGGCAGAACTCGGTACGGTTCAGCAGATAGGCAACTGCCTGACGCACTTCCTGGAACATGGTGGGACCAAAGTCACAGTCGAACTGTATCTTGCCGTAGCCGGCTCTCTGATAATGCACCTCTGCGAAATTCTCGCCATCCACTACTGCCAGGGCTGCAGTGGTATCCTTGCCGCCGGTAACACCGCCCAGGATATCGGTACCGCCGCTGGTAAGCATCTCCAGCTGGGTCTCCTGCGTCAGCTTGACATATACAATGGTCTCAATGGAAGGAACCTGTCCCTCAAAATTACCCTTGAAGTTAGGATTCAGGGTCATGGTAGCCTGCTTTGTGGAAGCATCCCAGTCGGAAACCACATAAGCGCCGGAGAAAGGATACTTTGTCAGATCATAACGGTTCTCCGAAATCTCGGCAGCCTTCACATAGCTGTCACCGTTCTTCTCATAGAAGCTGTCGCTCAGGTAAACACCGTTGCCGTCATCCATGATATCCACGCCCTCACCCAGAACCAGGCCCAGGGGAACGGGATCCGCAGCCGCATAGGTATATGCGAAATAGTACGGATAATAATCAGAAGATACTGTCAGGGAAAAGCTGTAATCGCTCAGAAGGCGGATTCCGGAAAATTCCTTGGATGTACCCTCTGCTGCCTCTCCTGTATAGTCATGATATGCCTGATAGCCCACCAGAGTGTTGCCGCTGGTGCCGGGACGTCCTGCCTCCATACTTACAAGGGATGCAAAGGACAATGTACTTGCCAGATAGTTCTTGGCCGTGATGGGGGAACCATCGCTGAAGGTCAGGCCTTCGTTGATCTCCACCGTATAGGTTGCCGTGCCATCCTCATTCTCTGTCTTGGTGTGGCTCTTCACGGCAGTATCATTCCACACAAGATTTCCATCCTCTGCCACTTCCATGGTGCCGTAGCCGATGGTCAGACGTCCGATATCCTGGTCGGAAGCGCCCACAGAACTGGCTCCCCAGCCGGGAAAACGGAAATCACCTGTCAGGTCAGTGACGTTACCCATGATAACCTTGTTCTCAAATGTGCCTTCTGACCCCCCCTGCGCGGAGCTTTCCCCGGAATCTTCCGCAGGACTCTCTTCAGAGCCTTCTTCAGAACTTCCTTCCGCAGAAGAATCGCCCGCTTCTGAATTCGACGGTGCGCTGCTGTCTGCAGGCGTGTCATTGCCGCATGCCGCCAGTCCAAACACCATTGCGGAAGCCATCAGAATCGCAAGTAACTTTCTTCTTTTCATAATGCTTTCTCTCCTCCTTTAAAAATTTGCCCTGCATACATAATGCCTGATTGCCTCTATTCCCCAAGATTGACAAAAGAGAGCTGAATACCAATGATTCACTCTCTCATGAATACTTGTATACAATTAGTACCGTATGCAATTAACGTAGTTTAGTATAAAGTACATTTATTAAATTGTCAAGATTTTTTTAACCGCCGTATGTCCCCAAAACTGTGGACGAATCAGAAAACGACACATTTTGCCAATATTCGGCGCATTGTTTTACAATAGGCCAACAACATTATACTCATTTTTCGCCAAGTTGCACAATCCCATTGCACTGCCGCTTTGAAACCGGCTCAAAATGACGGCCTGCGGGAATATAGAATGTCGAAATCATGCATTATGACAGTCTTGTCGCTGTTCCTCCATTCTTTCCCAGATTCCGGCGCCGGATACCTTGAGGCGGTTGCGCACTGTATGTATAGAACAAAACCTTGTGGGAAAACGGATATTGGGAAAATAGAAACGGTAAATGGAAACGACATTTTGAAAGGATTTGTCATCCGGACCAGACTTTCCGGTATGACAAATCCTGAATCCTGTAAAAACAGTGTCAAACGGCATATAGAAAACAGCGCAGCTCAGGCAGACCGGCACAGAAATGGTTTACTGCACATGAAATGCCAGAAGGCCGGGATATTCTGCCGCCCTCCCCAGCTCTTCCTCTATCCTGAGCAGTCTGTTATACTTTGCCACTCTGTCGCTGCGGCAGGGCGCGCCTGTTTTAATCTGGCCTGTGTTCCAGGCCACTGCCAGATCGGCTATGGTAGTATCCTCTGTCTCGCCGGAGCGATGGGACATGACTGCCGTATAATTATTTTTATGGGCAAGCTCCACCGCCTCAAAGGCTTCCGTCAGTGTGCCGATCTGGTTCACCTTTACCAGAATGGAGTTCGCCGTCCCCAGCTTAATACCCGCGGCAAGCCTTTTTTTGTTGGTCACAAACAGATCATCACCCACCAGCTGCACCTTTCCCGCCAGCCGCCCGGTCAGCTTCTGCCAGCCGTCCCAGTCGTCTTCCGCAAGGGCATCTTCTATGGAGATAATGGGGAATTCCTGGGTGAGCTTTTCAAAATAGGCGATCATTTCGTCCGTGCTGCGGATAATTTCCTCACCTTTCTGGCTGCTCTCCCCGGGAAAATGGTACATGTTTGTTTTTTCGTTATACAATTCACTGGAGGCCGCATCCATGGCTATCCACACATCTTCCCCGGGAGTATAGCCGGATGCCCTGATGGCCTCCACCAGAAACGTCAGCACGCTCTCCGCGTCCGGCAGATCCGGGGCAAAGCCTCCCTCATCCCCCACTCCCGTGGAAAGTCCTTTCTCCTGGAGCAGCTTTTTTAAATTATGGTAAACTTCCGCACAGATCCGCAGGGCGTCCGAGAAGCTGTCCCCACGGATGGGCATAATCATAAATTCCTGAAAATCCACCGTATTGGCGGCATGCTTCCCGCCGTTTAAGATATTCATCATGGGCACAGGAAGAAGATGCGCCCCGGCCCCTCCCACATAGCGGTACAGCGGCATGGCCAGGGCCTTGGCGCTGGCTTTGGCGCAGGCCAGGGACACGGAAAGCGTAGCGTTGGCCCCCAGATTTTCTTTATTTTCCGTGCCGTCCAGTTCCACAAGCAGTCTGTCGATTTCCATCTGGTTCAGGGCGTTTTTCCCCAAAAGCGACGGGGCAATCTTTTCATTCACATTTTTGACGGCATGCTGTACGCCCAGGCCAAAGTAGCGGGGCTCCCCGTCACGGAGTTCCACTGCCTCAAAGCGTCCGGTACTGGCTCCCGACGGCACCGCCGCACTCCCGATATAGTACTGGCCGTTTTCACGGTTCAGGACAGCCATGTCCGTCTCCACAGTGGGATTTCCGCGGGAATCCAGGATTTCACGGGCATGTATGGATTTGATTTCCAGATAAGTGGTCATAAAAAACTTCCTCCTTCGGATTACTTCGTTTGCACTAGTATGTCCGCAAAAGAGGAAGTTATACTGTTTGGACTTTCGTTCCGGCTGGCCGGAACCGGTCTTAATACGGTTTCCCGTTTAGAATTTCCACATAGTCCTTATAATTCTTTTCCAAAAGCGCCGGTGTGTCCAGTCCGTAAGGACATTTCGCCTTGCAGCTGCCGCAATGGAGGCAGTTTTCTATTTTTTTCATCTTCTCCTGCACCTCCCTGGTCAGCTGGGCCGCGGATGGAGAACGGCGGAGCAGCAGGCTCATGCGGGCACAATTATTGATTTCGATTCCCGCAGGACAGGGCATGCAGTAACCGCAGCCCCTGCAGAAATCCCCCAGAAGTTCCTCCCTGTCACGGGCAATGACCTCTGCCAGCTCTTTTGTCATTTCGGGGGGATTATCAATATAAGACAAAAATTCGTCCAGTTCCTGCTCCCTCTGTACTCCCCAGATAGGCAGTACATTCTCATATTGGGAAAGGAATGCATATGCCGCTGCCGAATTGGTGATCAGGCCTCCCGAGAGTGCTTTCATGGCAATGAATCCCATGCCTGCCTCCCTGCACTTTTCCACCAGCGCAATGTCCTTTTCCGTGGCAAGATAACAGAAGGGAAACTGCAGGGTCTCGTAAAGCCCGCTTTCGATTGCCTCCTGCGCCACTCCCAGCCGGTGGTTCGTAATGCCGATGTGACGTACCATCCCTTTTTCCCTGGCCTCCAGCATGGCCTCATACAGGCCGCTGCCATCCCCCGGCTTCGGACAGAATGCAGGGTTGTGGAACTGGTAAAGGTCAATGTAATCCGTGCGCAGGTTCCCCAGGGAAGTGTGTATGTCCTTCCAGAATCCCTCCGCATCTGCCGCACCGGTTTTTGTGGCAATATATACCTTTTCCCGCATTCCCTCAAAAGCGGCTCCCAGTTTCTCCTCGCTGTCCGTATAAAAACGGGCCGTGTCAAAAAAGGTCATTCCATGATCATAGGCCTTGCGGAGAAGCCGCACCGCCTCCTCCGTGGAAATCCGCTGGATGGGCAATGCCCCGAACGCGTTTTTCTCTACCGTGATGCCGGTTTTTCCCAATACCACTTTCGCCATATGTGCTTCTCCTTATTTTTTATTCCACATACAATGCGCTTCGCATAAGGGCTTGTCCCTCAGAGAGATTTCCCCGGGCATTTTCCCGCGGAAATCCTCTGGCCCTTATGCTCTTCGCTTTTTATTTCACATACATAGCGCCTCGCATAAGGCGCCTGAAATTTTATCTTTTCTGCAGAAGGGATTTCCCGGTCATCTCGGAAGGCTGCTCTTTCCCCATAATCTCGATGAGAGTTGGCACAATATCCGCCAGGCATCCGTTTTCCCTTAAAGTATAGGCCTCGTCATAATTCACCAGAATGAAAGGTACCTGGTTCGTGGTGTGCGCCGTAAAAGGTTCCCCGGTCTCATAGTCCACCAGCATCTCCGCATTGCCGTGGTCGGCGCAGATGAACATGGCGCCATCCACTTCCTTTATGGCCTCTGCCGCCCTGCCCACACACTCGTCTACCGCTTCCACCGCCTTGACGGCCGCTTCCAGCACGCCCGTATGGCCCACCATATCCGGATTGGCAAAATTAATGATGATCACATCATATTCGCCGGAACGAATGGCGCCGCAGAGCTTATCGCATACCTCATAAGCGCTCATCTGGGGTTTCAGGTCATATGTGGCAACATCCTTGGGAGAATTTACCAGCACCCGGTCCTCGCCTTCGTTGGGTTCTTCCACACCGCCGTTGAAGAAAAATGTAACATGGGCATATTTTTCCGTCTCCGCAATCCTGGCCTGCTTCATGCCGTTTGCAGCCAGCCACTCCCCGAAGGTATTGGTCACGGACACTTTATGGAACGCCACATCCTTATTGGGAATGGTGGGATCATAATCGGAAAAGCACACATACGTAATGTCTTTTCTGGCGCCTCTGTCAAATCCCTTAAAATCATCATCACAGAAAGCCCTGGTAATCTCCCTTGCCCTGTCCGGACGGAAATTAAAGAAAATAACGGAATCCCCATCCATGATTGTGGCCACCGGCTTTCCGTTTTCCAAAGCCAGCGTGGGCTTTACAAACTCATCAGTCTCGTCCCTGTCATAGGATTCCTGGATCCCGGTAACTCCGTCCGCACTGGTAAGTCCCTGGCCCCTGGTCATGGCGTCATAGGCAAGCCTGACACGGTCATAATTATTATCCCTGTCCATTACGTAATACCGTCCCATAACAGACGCAATTTTACCCACGCCGATTTTTTTCATTTCGGCTTCCAGCGCCTCGGCATACCCTTTGCCGCTGGCAGGAGGCGTGTCCCTTCCATCCAGGAAACAGTGAACAAACACTTTCTCCAGACCGCTTCTCTTCGCCAGTTCCAGCAGACCATAGAGATGTGTATTGTGGCTGTGCACACCGCCGTCGGACAAAAGCCCCATCAGATGAAGGGCACTGTCGTTTTTCTTACAGTTTTCCACCGCCTTTAACAGCGCGGGATTCTCAAAAAAGGTTCCATCCTGGATCTCTTTTGTTATTCTGGTCAGTTCCTGGTACACGATACGGCCTGCGCCCATGTTCAGGTGTCCCACTTCCGAATTCCCCATCTGTCCGTCGGGCAGTCCCACTGCCATTCCGCTGGCATTTCCCCTCACATAAGGGCACTCCCGCATCAGTCTGTCCATCACGGGTGTCTTTGCCAGCGCCACCGCATTTCCATCCTGTCTTTCATTCAGTCCATACCCATCCAGAATCATCAGCACTACCGGTTTTTTGCTCATATCTTCTCTCCTTAACACTACGCCCCTCCGGTCTGTCCCGGACTGCGGGCGCTTTCTTTTTTAAACAGCATAAGCCCTGCCATACACAAGGCACATTTCATTTACATAAAACGCAAAAAGCATGCGGCCGAAAAAAGCATGCATTTTCTGCCACAAAAATCTTAACATATTTTCCTCCATAATTCAAGCCACACTTGCATTTTGCCCGGGCTGTTGCTATACTTAAAGAATTATCATCAAAGGAGAACGTTATGATCACTCTGCTTGCCAGACTTTTTATCAAAAACCCCAAAGGGGACAAAGACCCCGCCGTCCGTCAGGCATACGGTATTTTGTGCGGTGCCGTGGGAATTTTCTTAAATTTATGTCTGTTTGCCGGAAAATTTATCGCGGGTTCCCTGAGCCATTCCATCGCCATCACGGCAGATGCCTTCAACAATCTGTCAGATGCCGGATCCTCCATCATCACCCTTATCGGCTTTAAGATGGCCGGTCAGAAACCGGATCCCCATCATCCTTTCGGACACGGCCGCATTGAGTATGTGGCAGGCTTCCTGGTTTCCGTCATCATTCTTCTGATGGGGGCGGAACTGCTGAAAAGTTCCTTTTTCAAAATCCTGCATCCGGAACAGCTGACTTTTTCCCCTGTGGTCATATTGATTCTGGTGGCATCCATTCTGGTAAAATGCTACATGTTCCTGTACAACAGACAGCTGGGAAAAAGGCTGGATTCCGCGGCCATGACCGCCACCGCCACCGATTCCTTCAGCGACGCCCTCTCCACCACCGCGGTACTGGGTTCCACCCTCATCGCCCATTTTGCCCAGATTGCCATCGACGGCTGGTGCGGACTGCTGGTGGGACTCTTCATCTGCTATGCGGGATACAGCGCCGCCAGGGATACCATCAGTCCCCTGCTGGGCCAGGCGCCTGACAAAGAATTCGTCCGGCAGATCAGCGACATCGTCATGGCACACAAGGAAATCCTCAGCCTGCACGACCTGATTGTACATAATTACGGCCCTGGCAGGGTTCTCATTTCCCTCCATGCGGAAGTGCCCGCAGATGGCAATTTCCTGGACCTTCACGATGTCATCGATACCATTGAACACGAACTGCGTGACAGCCTGAACTGCCATGCGGTCATCCACATGGATCCGGTCTGTGTGGGTGACGAGGAAACCTCCCGGCTCAAGGCGCTGGCCCAGGACTGTATCCACGGCATCGACAAGACGCTGACCCTGCACGATTTCCGCATTGTCACCGGCCCCACCCACACCAACCTGATTTTTGATGTGGTAACCCCCTATGATTTTTCCCTGACAGACAGTGAGCTGACGGCATTGATACAGACACGGATTCAGGAACAGAATCCCAGCTATTTTACTGTCATCGAAGTTGATAAACAAATGGTGTAAAGGACAGATGATACAGATGACACAGCAGGCGGCATATCTTACAGAAGCAGAGATTAGAAGGCTGCAAGTCCTGGAAAGACGGTACCGGGACAATGCCCGGAAACAATTTGAAAACCGGACGGCATATTATCATACGCTGACCGGAGGAAAGTATACCTCCATCACGGTCAGGGACCAGAAGACCAGATGGGGAAGCTGCTCTTCCAGGGGCACTTTATCCTTCAATTACCGCCTGATCTTCGCTCCCCCCGTGATACTGGACTATGTGGTGGTTCATGAGCTCTGTCATCTGACCCATATGAATCACTCCAAAGATTTCTGGAACATGGTTGCCTCTGTTCTGCCGGAATACAAAATCTATCGGAAATGGCTCCGGGATCATGGTCATGAGCTGACCATGGAAAATCATATGAAAAAAACAGGGATTCCTTTTCCATAATGCCCCACGGCCTGTCCATTCCCAAAAGGCTTAAAAACCGCCGTGCGTGCCGTCCTTTCGTCTTCTTCTCTGAAATCCCCGTTCTGTTCCACAGGCAGAACATGTCATGTCTCTCACAATTCCAGCCTCATATGGATAATTTCCTGAAATCCTGCCGTGCGGGAACGAAAACCTTTGGGATTCCTGCCGTATTCGGCAAACCCGGCTTTCTGGTACATGGTCAAAGCTCTTACATTTTCGGCAGCCACATCCAGCTCAAGCTGAATGTATCCCGCAGCCCTTGCACAGTCAATACATGCGTTCATCAAGGCCTGTCCTATCCCCAGTCCCCAAAATTCTTTTGCCACACTGATGCCAAATTCGGCGCGGTGCCGTACTTTGTATTTTGTGCCTGCCGCTTCTATTCCGGCGGTTCCTATGACCACATTGTCAACTACGGCGAGGATTTCAATCTCATTTTCACTTTCGGATTTTTCTTTCAGAAGCCGGCCCTCCTGCATGGCATCAAAACGATTTTCGTCCGGATAGGAAAGTAAATAATCCGTCTGCCCATGTGTTAAGTATAAATTATCCAGTACCGCCTGTCCATCATGTTCTGTGCCGTTTCTCAGACAGCATTCCATACCATTTTTTAATTCTATTATTTGATTATATTTCATGGCTGCTCCCTTACTGTGGGATTTTCTTCCACCCTGCCTCTTTTTTCCGGAGAAAACACCATATCCGGCATTATTTCTCTCCCATTTACCGCCATCATATCTTTTGCCCCAATCAAATATTCGCCACAGGCTTTACTGCCCCATACAGGCAGTGTATCCATTGGTTTATCATGCCCTTTATTCCATCATGACTTCTTTCATTGAAATCTTCTTTATTTTATCGGAATATACATACATCAGAATTTCATAAACTATCATAAAAATAACCAGCGAGACAAGCATGGCAGGGAAATCAAACTCATATGCAGGAATGCCCTCCATATCCCTGAATACCATATCAACCATAACCCGGAGCAGCGCGTACTGATATCCTGTTCCAATGACAAATCCTATGTAGGCCATGGATCTGTATCCATCAAGAATTGCCCTGCAGCATTCTTTTTGTGAATAACCAAACACTCTCATCATGGCGATGGTCTTTGTATTTCCTTTTATGACTGTAGTGATGGCAAGGAATAATGTGGTAAATGCCAGTGCAAGACCGATTACAAACATCATTGCCCCCATCATTTCACTTGACAGGTCTTTCATGCTGAAGGACATCTGCATCATGGAAGAAAAGCAGAACGAAGCAAAAATGATGAAAAATGTAAGTACCTTCCTGCTTCTCAAAGTAGTCCTTTTCAGCTCCTCGGTAAAAGAGCATCCGGCGGAGTGAATTTTATGATATTTCCCGGGTCTGACCGAGGATTGAAATTCGTTTTTCAGAAGCCATAGCACAGGCTTCCTCAGCTTAAACCAGGCATAACCGATTGCAAGCAGGGAAAAACCGGCTGTGGGCAATATCACAAAATAAACAAAAACGGTCGGATGAAAGTGTATGGCTATCTCCGGAAGCATTTTATCTTCATTTTGCAGGGCATAAAATCCAGGCATCAGAAGAAATGCGCCTCCGAAGCCAATTGCGGTTCCGATAAACGCACTCAATCCAAATACCCAGAAGTTTTTTGCAACTTTCAGATTGGAATAGCCCAAAGCCTTTAAGATACCAAGCTCTTTTCTGTGGGTATCAATATAATTCTTAATATAAAACATCAGCATAACCATCGAAGTTAGCAGCAGACTGCCACCGCTGACAAGACAGACTACCTTTGCCGTCGATACCAGCGCATGATAAAAGACCAGCGGCAATTCTGATGTCAGTTCACGTTCAAGGGACTGAATATCCAGGTAAAAATTCAGGAACATTGTACATACAAGCACGGCACAGCAGGACATCACGGAAATGCCGGTCAGCTTTGCAGCATTTTTTATTCCGATAAGCATATAGTCACCATCCAATCTCATAAGCAGTCTTCCGGACTTCGTTCTGATAAATACTTTCTATTTTTCCGCTGTTCATTCTGATGACTGTTTTCGCCATTTCCGCAATATTTAAATTGTGTGTTACCATTACTATTGTGAAACCATACTTGCTTTTTAACCTGCAGATATAATCCAGCACTTGTCTGCCGGTCTGTTCATCCAGTGCCCCTGTGGGCTCATCCAGAAACAGTACTTTTGGCTTTTTCGCCAATGCCCTTGCAACGGAAACCCTCTGCTGTTCGCCTCCTGAAAGCTCACCGGGATATTTATGTAGTTTTTCTCCCAGTCCCACTGCTTCGATAACTGCCTTGTAATCCTTGTTGTCCGCTAAATCCGCACCCATTTTCACATTTCTGTCAACATCCATATTCGGCAGTAAATAGTACTGCTGAAAAATAAAGCCCACATTTTCCTTTCGGAAAACAGTTAATTTATTGTCGGAAAATGCTGTAATATCCGCCTCATCATAAAAAACCTTACCGCTGTCAGGTCGTTCCAGTCCCGAAATCACATTCAGTAAAGTAGACTTTCCCGAACCTGATGCGCCGAGAATCACCATAAAATCCCCATCTTTTATCTTCAGGCTGATATCTTGTAATACTTGAAACCGATTCTCTCCGTTTCCGTATGATTTTATGATATTTTTCAATTCAATCATCGTTTTTGCACTCCTTTATACTTTTCAGAAGACTGGTGCATACCTCTGTAATCATTGAGCTGATTTCCGCGCCTGTAAAACGGCACATTTGCGTTGCACAAAGCGTTGCAATGCCATGTGTATAGATCCAGAGGTGACGGTACAGCTTTTCGGCTAAAGTTTTGTTAATTCCGTAATCGTCCTGAATTGACAGCAGGATTTCCTGATAGCTTTCCTCTATCAATGGGAGTACCCCCGACAGATCAGGGATCTGCGGCTGTTCTGTCATAAACAGAAGCTGAAAAAGTCTGGGCTCATCCACGGAAAAGAGGATGTACTGCATTCCCACGCCCTTAAAAGGGCGTTCCGCCGTTAAGCCTTTCTTAACATATTCCCGATACAGCGTTTTGGCAGCTTCCATCACAGCCTGCCAGACTTCATCCATATTTTTGAATACCGTAAAAACGGGTCTTGCCGAGCTGCCCAGGCGTGCTCCCAGTTCCCTGGAAGTTAAGGCTTCCATTCCATCGGTTTTGACAATCTTTAATGCCGTTTCAATGATTTCTTCTTTTGTAAATTTCGCTTTCGGAGGCATATCCTGATTTCCTTTTTTAAATCATCTGTTTTAAATCATGTGTTTTATTATAATCAAATCCAGCCGGAAAGTCAATGGGGAACAAAGATTTTTATGCAATGCCGGCGGCGGTAATGCTGCCCTTTGCAAAGCCGGGCTTTCAGAAGCGCCAGGTTGCGTGAGTCAAAAATCCCGATATGCTAAACCAATGTATCATTGCGCAGTGTTTCATTCAGGTCGCACTGCAAAAGACGCTTTCCTCCAATATAATAAGCAAGTGCCACAAACAGCACAATGGCTGCCGCAAATATCACAACGGGCAGAACCGGGGCTTCGGCCCAGAATACTATCGGATCCAAATAACTTGCGCTCACAGCAAACTGTACAAACAGCACGGTGAGGGGTAAGGTAATCAACAGTGGTTTCCCTGCTATCGCAAACGCTTCCAGACAGAAGATTTTCCTCATTTCCCCCGGGGTCAGTCCCACAGACATATACCTGGCAAATTCCCGCTTCCTCTGCCGGAGGAAGCCTAAGGTATTCGAGAATACATTGGCAATGCCGATCGTGGCAAGCAATACGCAGAACGCCCCAAAAATCACTTTCATTCCATATATTAAATTATCGTTTGAAAGCCTTTCCCGGACACGGTTTTCACTTTCGGTTTCATATTCCCTGACAAGCCGCAGGGCTTCTTTCTCCAGGCTGTCCAGGCCGTCAAGGCTTGCGTCTGTGTCGGAAAAGATACGGATATAGCTGTCGGATTCGGCTTCACAGACCTCTCCTAACGTTTTATTCCACATGGAAAGCGGGATAAAATGTACCAGGGCATAATTTTTATATTCTTCCCTCAGCGCAGGCGCTTCTTGTGAATAAGCCAAAACCGGAATTTCCACACTTTTGCCGTTTTTACAAAGTATCGTTGTCCTGTTATTCTCCCTCACAAAAGGAACATATTTTTTATATCGGAAATTGCTGTTTACACTGTCCCAAATCCGGTTTAATACAATTGCACCGTCAAGACCCGGCGTCATCCCAATCTGTGAACAGAAATTTAAAAAGCTGGCGTCATCCAGAACAACAACCGGCACAGGTACCTGAAACTGTCCATCTGCCTCCGGCGTTCCCGCAACCGGCCCAAGTCCGCCAAGGGATATCAGTTCGTCGCTCTGCAGTCCTTCCGGCAGGAATGTCATCGCCTGCGCCTTCTGATATACCGCGGCATCCCGTATGCCGGAAATATCCTGCAGCTCATCCGTCAGGGCGAAATCTGATATTTCCGTATCCTTTAAGGTGATCATAATATCCCATGCATCCTGATACCGCTCAAAATAAGTGTACCTGGTACTGATATCGGAAAGCGTGGTAAACACAAGCATGATGGAAAATCCCAGAAAAGACAGCAGTAAGGATAATGAGGAGATCCTTAAGTGTTTTTTCCGTGCTTTCAGGGCATTCCCTGCAAGTTCGCCCTTTATGCCAAACAGTAAAGACAAAATCCTGGAATGTTTTCTTTTCTTCAATAATAAACCGCCGGTATTCCGGATTGCCTCCAGCGGCGTCATTCTGCTTAATTTCACCGCAGGTATCCACGCCGAAAAAAACACCGTCAAAAACGAGACCAGAATAGTGGATCCAAATATGGACGGACTATAATGAAAGACGGCTTCATGACGTTTTGATACACCGGAGGCGAAAATATTCACTGCCCCCATGACTCCATAACTGATCAAAATTCCCAATAAACTGCCCACTATCATGGGCACTATGCTCAGGACCGCCGCTTCCTGAAGCAGACAGGTTCTGATTTGCTTTGGCGTGGCCCCAATGCTTGAAAAAATACCAAACTGATGGATTCTGGCGTTCATGGACAGTTCAAAGGAACCCCGGATAATCAGGATTAATGACACTGCCACAATCGTCACGATTGCCAGATACATCGCCAGAAGCATGGGCGGCGTGTCATCCTCCGGATCGTGTATGAAATAACGGGATAACAGCAGGGAATGGTACTGTATGGCATTTTCTTCCAGTCCCAGCAATTCGGAAATCAACGGCATATCGCGATAAATGTTCCGGGCGTTATGAAAATAAATATCAACCACGGTTTCATCCCGTCCCGACAATTCTTCGTTGATGACTGCTTTTTCCACATTCGCAAATTGACACACCGCGGATAAATCGTCCGCATCCAGTGCATGGCCCACAATGCGGCCCTGCCAGCCGCCTTCCTCCAAAGTGATTCTCTCCACTTCATATACCCAGAAATTGTAGGCTATGCTGCACAGCAGGGACAAAAACATGGTAGCCGCCAGTGCTGCCGCCATAATGGAGATGCTGGATGCAGGGTTATTTTTAATGTAGCTTTTGGAGTAATCCTTCCACATTCCGCTCACCTCCATTCTTCCTGGCGACTGGCAGTATCCGTAAGATTGTCGCTGATAATCTTTCCGTCTTCGATGGTCACAATGCGGCCGGCCTCCAGTGCAATTTTTTCATCATGGGTAATCAGCAGTATTGTCTGCTTGAAATTTCGGTTTGACAGCTTTAATAGATCAATGATTTCCTTTGAATTTTTCTGGTCAAGATTTCCTGTGGGTTCGTCAGCGAAAAGAATGGCCGGCCGGTAAATCAGAGACCTTGCGATTGCAACCCGCTGCTGTTGTCCTCCGGACAGCTGGCTGGGCAGACTTTCCAGTTTATCTGCTATTCCCAGTGTCTTTACAATCATTTGAAAAAAATCCGCATCCGGCTTTCTCTTGTCAAGAAGCAGGGGCATAAGAATATTTTTTTCCACAGTCAGCGTCGGAATCAGATTATAGAACTGGTAAACCAGGCCAACCTTCCTTCTTCTGAAAATTGCGGAATCCGCCGCGTTCAGTTTGCTGAGGTCAACGCCATCCACTGTCACGGTGCCGCCTGTAGGCTTGTCCACACTGCCCAGAATATGCAGAAGCGTTGATTTTCCGGAGCCGGATGCCCCGATTATGGCCACAAATTCCCCTGATTCAATGGACAGGCTGATTCCGTTTAAAGCATTAACCTGATTCTCACCTTTTCCGAATACCTTTTTGATATTGTCACATCTGAGTATTTCCATGTTGTCAAATCCTCCTGTTTGTTATTCTACATACCCTGATATCAATCTCTTTTTATGACCCGGAAATTCATCAGAGTATTTTCCAGGACAGCGTATGGCCCCCTGTCATCCAGTATTATAACAAATGAAAGTGACATCTCAGTGACTGTAGAAACGAATCTCAAAACAAGCCCCGCCACCATAAAGATTGAACGCACGGATAATTCCGTTCTGCATTTCCATGATTGCCCTGGAAAGGGAAAGGCCTATTCCAATTCCGGTATCGTTTGCTTTTTCCCCACGGTAGAATCGC
Source organism: uncultured Acetatifactor sp. (assembly GCA_910577185.1). Lineage (GTDB taxonomy): Bacteria > Bacillota > Clostridia > Lachnospirales > Lachnospiraceae > Acetatifactor. The sequence goes on along the minus strand of CAJTLR010000004.1, from coordinate 74,646 downwards.
TCAAACAGATGAGGCAGGTCCGCCTTTGCGAACCCCTCTCCCTCATCCCATATCCGTATCTGTACATAGAGAGGATTTTTTTCATAGGAACAGTGAACTGTAGTACCTGGTTCCGACGCTTCCATACAGTTTTTCATCAAATTCATGAGCGCTTCCATTGTCCATTCCATGTCTACCAAAATATCTGTTTCGCCCATCTCCGGAACATCCATTTGAACGCCCTTCCGCGTAAACAACTCATATAAATTGTCAGCTGCCAGGGAAAGTATGGTAAAAACATCTGTCGGTTTCCTTTCAAGCGTAAGCGTGCCCGCATCAATGCGGGACAATAGCAACAGTGCTTCTTCCAAATGCATGAGCCTGTTGATCTGCCGTTCTATTTCCGCCACCCGGACATCTCCCAGATGTTCTCTTGCCATCTGGACAGTTAAGGAAACCGACGTAATTGGTGTCTTGAGCTGATGGGCGATATTGGACAGGTTTTCCGCAAAATTATTTCGTGCCGTAACTGCCGCATCCCTTGTCTGGGAAAGCGTCGTCACCGTTTTATATATTTCGTCCTGGAGTCTGGAAAATTCGTCTTCGCAAGAGTCCAGCAGCAATCCCTGACTGCCTGTATTTATTTTTTCCAGATAGTCTGTCAGCATCCTGATACGGGCAGACGATCTTTTATGCAAATACCGGAATGAAAAAAGAAACAGCGTGCTGCCTGCCAAAAAGCCTAAAGCGGCAATCCAGATGACAGTCGTGTCCATAATTCCCAGATTGGAGGGATCATAGCCAAAATTTGATATTACATAATGATCAGGCAAATCTGGTATGCCCAAAAATGCACGCTCCCCTGTGATATGGAAATCCTGCGTTTTCAATAAATCCAGAATATCCTGTCTGGAATCCGGATATCTTTGGATCATGCTTTCGCAGAATCCTCCCAGTATATGAAAACATACATGACTGTAATAAACAGTAAGAATGTATGCGGTTATCGCAGCTACCATCAGACTCACCGACAGCACAAACAGAACCGTTGTTTTATTATTTGATTTTTTACTCATGTCTCATCCTCCATACGATAACCAAAGCTCCGTATTGTTTTTAAACAAGATGGATGATGGAGTTTTTCCCTGAGCCGTTTCATTGTCACGGTCAATGTGTTGTCATTGACATAATTCCCGTTATTGTCCCAGATCTGAGTCAGCAGCCTTTCCCTTGTGACAGTTTTCCCCTTATTTTCCATCAGCAGCTGCAAAAGCTGATATTCGGCCTGGCTCACAGTAATTTCTTCTTCCCCGCAGAATACTGCCGTTTTGTCTTTGTCCATTGAAATGGCACCGCAGGAAATATAGCGGCCCTGCACATTTCCTGCCCTGCGCAGCAATGCCCGGATGCGGGAATACAGAACCTCCAGTTCAAAGGGCTTTGTCACATAATCATCCGCACCGTAAGAAAAACCGGAAATAATATCATGGGTATCATCCCGGACAGTCAGAAAAATAATCGGCAGTTCATTCCATTTTGAACGTATCCATTTGCAGAAGCTGTTTCCCTGGCCGTCCGGCATATTCCAGTCAATCAGTACAATGCCCGGAATATGGTGTTCCAATGCCTTCTTCCCGCTTTCCAGCGTCCCGAATGCAGAAACCGCATACCCTTTACCGCACAGATATTCCTTTACCGTCTTTGCAATATTTTCATCATCTTCCATATAATAGATTTCCGTCATTTTCACGCCTCCCTGCCAGTTTCCCATACTGCCATGTAACCGGGCATACCTAATGAGTAAAATATTCTTCATTATAGTCGGTGAAGTCAACGAAATCAAGCTCTGTTCCGAACCGTTATCATAAATCTTTGTTTTCCACATTGTGTATTGACAATAGGGCAAATCCGAAAGATACGGCCGTTAGTATAAGCGGAAATACTGCGTTATCTGCCATTGTAAAATCGCCCACATTTGCCTGAGTGAGAAAAACCAGTAAAAACGAAGTGACAATGGCCGCTTTCGAGGACTTCAGCGCCATTCCCGCAAACAGCGCAATAAAGCTCATGCTTACAATGACGAATGATTTCAGGAGCAGCCGGATATAAAAGGATACACTGCCCATATCAAAATCAATTGCAAAAGATGACCGCAGATACCCTGAGCCTGTGAATATACACAGATAAATTACCAGCTTTGACAGCACCAGTGCCGCAAAGTTGAAAATCCAAACCGCCATCATCTGGGACGCCAGTATTTTCTGCCGTTTCACCGGATACGTAAACATCAGGTTCATTGTTTTATTTTTATATGCGCTCACGATAAAGGATGCCAGCATGACGCTTGTAAAAATCAGAAATGCCATGCCTGTAAACAGTTCAACCAGAGAAGAGACTGTGTCCATTCCCGGCGCGGCATCCAGTGTTCCATCCGGTTCATTTGCAATTCCCAGGAAAGCCAGGGCAAACGTAAAGAGACACAGGAGCGCTGTCAGAATCACCGCGGTACGGATATACTTCCCGATATTGTTTTTCTTCCATTCGAGTCTGATAAGCTTTAACATGATTTGCCCACCTCCCCTGTCAGTTTCAGGAAATAGTCCTCCAGCGATTCCGTATGTTTTGTCACAGACATCAATTCCACGCCGTTCAAAAGTAATTCCTTTGAAATTTTCTGGGTTGCCGCCGAGAGCTCATAAATCCGGATTTGGGAATCGTCCATAATTTTAAAATTATGCAGATTCAATTTGTCCGAGAGTATATAGGCAGCTTTTTGTGTGTTTCCCACCGTAAGCTCTATATAGGCCGTATTCATTTCCAGGATTTCCTGCATGGAAATTTCCCTGGTCAGCTTTCCATGGCTGATGATGCCGATGGTATCTGCAATGCTTTCCATTTCCGCCAGAAGATGGCTGGATATCAGAAATGTCATGCCATACTCTGTTGACAGCATCTGAAACAAATCCCTGATTTGCTTCATTCCCGCCGGGTCTAACCCGTTTGTGGGTTCGTCCAGCAACACCAGCTCCGGCCTGCACAGAATGGCGCGGGCAATTCCCAGACGCTGCTTCATTCCCAGCGAATACTTTTTCACCGGCTGGTCTGCCGATTCTGAAAGCCCCAGCATATCCAGTGCTTCCACCAGACTGTCTTTGCTGTAATACCCCATGTATTCACAATGAAGCTGCAAATTGTCCCTTCCGCTCATATGTTCATAAAATGTAGGAAACTCGATAATACTTCCCATGCGTCTGAATACATCATAAGATGTGTTTTGCAGAACTTCCCCAAAGAGCTCTACGGTTCCCTCTGTGGGTTTCCACAGATTTGTGATCATTTTCATCACCGTGGTTTTCCCTGCTCCGTTGGGTCCCAGAAATCCATAGATCTCTCCTTTTTTTACATGGATATTAACATCCTTTACCAGTTCCTTGCCATCTATCCTTTTCGTAAGATGATTTGTCTGCAAAATATAAGACATATTCACTGCCTCCTTTCTGAATACCATTATAACGGTATCGATTTTCAAAACTCTTGACCAATTCTTACGAATTTCTTTCGCGACATACTCCGCAGCTTGTTTTTCCGTAATTTATTTTTCAGTCCGGCATTTTTTCAGGCTAAATGTACTTTTTCAGTCTGAAAATTTTTTTAGTCTGAAATGTTCTTCTTCAGTCTGAAATGTTCTTCTTCAGTCTGACCGTAAATGTGGTTCTGGTATTCGGTGTGCTGTCTAAATAAAGATCGCCGCCCAGCTGGACGGCAAGATTCTTCGCTATGGTCAGCCCTAAGCCATTCCCCTGTATTTCACGGTTTCTGGAATCCTCCATGGTATACAGCCGTTCAAATACACGATCCGCAAATTCCTTTTCTATTCCTTTCCCCTTATCGGTTATGTCAATGAATACGGTATTTTGATCCTCCCGCAAAAATATCCCAAGATACTTTCCTTCACTGCCATATCTGACTGCGTTGGAAAGCAGATTAAACAAGATCCTCTGCAGGGCGTTTTTCTCGCCCCGGGCATAAACCGCCCTGTCGGGTATGGAAATCTCCACTTCAAAATCTTTCTGCACTAAAATCTCATAGAAACCCAGCACGCTTTCCCTGCATATTTCGCTTATGTTGATCCTGGAAATGTTTATATTGGCGTCGCCCGCCTCCAGCTTTGCCAGAGTAAAGAACTGGTTCATCAGATCCAGCACCTGTTTTGCTTTTGCTTCCACTTTCTTCAGCATTTCATCATCATCATGGGCAAGACGCATGATCTCCAGATATCCCAGTATCACAGTCAGGGGCGTTTTTATATCATGGGATATGTTCGCCAGCATCTTTTTGGACGCAATTTCACCCCTTTTAAATTCAGCCTTTATTTTTTGCCGGTCAAGCAGCAGCCGGTTGATCTGGCTCCCCAATTCCATCAGGACAGGATTGTCTGTAAATACCATTATTTTTTCATCACTGCCCGACTTTTGAATCTCTTCTAACTTCCGGCTTATTTCCTTTAATTTTGTCTGGATTCCCTTCGAGAATACAAACCGTTGATACAGAATGATAAGAAGCAAGGCGGCAATTACCGCCAAAAGGAAAAAAAGAATTGTCTGGTCACTCATTTTCAAAATCTCCTGCCTTATATCCAATCCCCCAGACCGTGATAATATATGCAGGATCACGGGGATTGTCCTCTATTTTCGTCCTCAGCCTGCTGATATGGACGTTCACGGCATTTTCATCCCCCAGGTATGCGTCGTTCCATACAAGAGAATATATTTGTTCCTTTGTATATACTTTTTTGGGATTCAGCAGCAGTAATTTCAGGATTTCAAACTCCTTCGCCGTAAGTTCGATTTCTTTTCCATCTTTTTTCACGCAGTAACCGTTCAAATCCATTGTCAGATTTCCTTTTGTCAGAATCCGCTGCCCGGATGTCCCTGCCGCATACTGGGTGGTTCTTCTGATATTGGCCTTTATGCGCGCCAGTACTTCCGTAACGGAGAACGGTTTTGTAATATAATCATCTGCCCCCAGTCCCAGGCCCAGGGTTTTGTCGGAATCCGTATCTTTTGCCGATATAATGATTATGGGAACCGTGCTGGATTCCCTGATCTTTCCCATAACCTCCATGCCGTTCCTTTTTGGCAGCATCAAATCCAGCAATACCAGGTCAAACGCATGGGAATAGAACTTCTCACAGGCGCTTTCCCCGTCCGCCGCGGTAATGACTTCGTAATTTTCCGTTTCCAAAAAGCGCTTTAACATGGCGCTGATTTCCATATCATCCTCAACCAATAAAATTTTCATCATGTTCCTCAGTCTATTGCCGTATGCCCGGCTTTTTCAGGGGCATCTTCCGGCACATTTAATCTCTCTTGTAATTGGCAAGAAATTCCTCCACATCCGTTAAATGTTTGTTTAACACCGCATCATATACATCAATACTGGTATATTGTTCAAAGGAATACAGTTTACGTGCCATCAATTCCCTTTTTAAGCGGACAATTTGTTCTTTCGATTCAGGCAGCTCCTGCACCCGCCGCACAATCCTGTCACAATATTCTTCTGCCGTCTTTATTGTGGCTTTATCAAAAAACCATAAATCAACATTCCAAAGTTCACTGCCTATATATGCCTCGAATCCCTGAAACCAGACCGTTTTATTTTCAGAATTGATTTCTTCTTTTGCCTCATACCATGTAGGGTGAAACTGATCCATGATAAATTGTGACAGCCGATATAGCTTGTCTAAGGACATATTTTCGTTCTCGATATCAATATCCAAATCATTCCATGCCATCATGTCCATGCGGTAACTCCCAATAATATGAGGCGTTCCATATTTGCTCAATTCCTCCAATAATCCACAATCATATAATATGCGTTTTGCCTGTTCTTCTGTCGTCATATCCTCATCTCCAGATTTTCCCTTCTTCACCGTCCGCCGTTTTTCATCCATTATCACAAATCTCCTTTTCCAGCTCGTTCTCAATAAGCCCATTGGCTATCTCAAAGGCTTTTACACGTCTTTTTGCCAGTGTGATCTGTGACTTATACCGCTCCGCATTCTCTTTGGATTCAAAGGTCTTTATTGTTTCCCTTAATTTATGCAGAGTAGAATCAATCTGTCTTTTCGCCTCCGCCAAGTCCTCCCTTGAAAAATCCATTTTTCCTCCTCTTTCCATAAAACGCTCAGTTAAGCAGGGCTGTTTTACCGGCAATTTTTTTCTTTATTATGGAAACCGTTTCCTGCAGCGAACACTCTGTTGTATCAATAACATTTGATTCATATGCGCCGAGGTCCTGAAACTGCTGCCACATCACTTCCACCAGTTCCATATTGGTCTCCCTGTCCAATTTTGAACGGCGCACAGCCCGCTGAACGGTTTCTTCTTTATCAGCCCGCAAAATAATATAATGTATTTCATAGCCTTCCCGGACAGCGCTTCTCCATGGCTCCAGAAACCACGGGCCGATCACACCATCCACAATAACATCATACCCGCCGCGTACATAACGCTTCGCCGCCTCTAAAAAAGCCTCTGTCACAACCAGATTCTGTTCATCTGCTTCCGGTAAATGTGGCGCTATTGCCCCCTTGCAAAGATAATGATAAAAATCATCCGTATGCATATGCACCGATTTCTCCATGACGGACTCCTTCGCAACAATAGCCGACACGGTGGTTTTCCCGGTTCCCGGTGCCCCGGTAAGCACAATTATTCTCCCTTGTCTCATTTTCATTCTCCCGCTCCCATTTATACCTTCCAGTATACCAGAAATCCGCCGGCATGAAAATAGTTTCCACTGCCGCAAATCGTGACGACTGACCGCCTGCAGCGGAAAAAACAAACTATTTCAGGGTACCAGACATCAGTAGAGAACTTCTCTTATTTTTCTCATTTCCCTCCAGACATTATCTCCATAGTTACTTACCAGAACGGAAATAATCCCATGATTCGGATTGTATTCGGATATAAAGCTTACTCCCGGATCACAGCCTTCAAAGTACGCAAAATCTTTACCATTGGGATTGTCCATAATCCACATACCATAGCCATAATACCCATCAACCCCATCTCCGCTCTGCTTTCTGAGCATATCTGAAACAAACGATTTTGAGATAAGCTTCCCTTCCAGTAAATTCATCCAAAAACCAATAATATCCCTTACTGTTATAAAAGCCCCGCCTGCCCCGGTACCTTTTACATCAACTGAAAATATATTTGTGCGGTAGTCATTTGTATCATTACAATAAATATAATTATTGGCACATTTTGCCGGCAGTCTGTCCAGTTCATAATAGCCCGTCGATTTCATACCGCATATGTCAAAAATACTTTCTTTCAGATATCGGTCAAAATACATTCCTGTAACCTTTTCAATAATCATTGCAAGCAATACATACCCTGCATTATTATACTGAAATTTTTCTCCTTTTGGATACATCATGGGCTTATTGAGAAATAGTGGAAGCAAATCGCTGTTATGCCTGATTTTATAGTTGGGATAGTCAATCCATAATTCTTCATATTCGTCCATAACACTTTCATCAAAATAATCCGGAACACCTGACGTATGGTTTAAAAGCTGTCTGACTGTAACGTCCTTATCAATATTATGGAAAGGCATATCAAGCAATGTCCCTAATGTATCGTCAAACTTTATTCTTCCTTGTTCGATCAACTGCAATATTCCTACCGCAACAAATACTTTTCCCGCCGATGCACTTGCAAATTTCGTTTCCAGCGTGTTTGGAATTTCATTTGGCAAATCTGCAAACCCGTTTTCTCGTTCATATAAAACTTTGCCGTTCTGTACAATATATATATTCCCCCTAAAATTCATATCCAGCATTTCTTCTATGTGCATTTCAATCCCCTCCAGTTTTCCAATCTGCTTTTTTGATTCCATCATTTCTTTCAATATTACCACGCCCGTTGTCTGTCCCAATTTTCTCATAAGTTTTTATGCGGTATTCTTGTTTCAAATACATGGCTTCCCTTATCCTCTGTTCGTTATACCGCTCCAGGAAAACCGTACCACCAGATTCCGTTATCTTATCTTACAGCTCATTATTAGCATTACTTTTGCTGCTTTCTGTATTATTTGTGTCAACCAGCATAGAATACGCACACCTGAACAAATTTAAATAAATGCCCTCAGTGTGCCCGGACAATGCATAATGAGTTCTGCATGCTCTGTCTTCATATTCAATCCCATTCATGACAAAGCAATTCATAAACGCATCCAGCAAATAGTGAAATTGCATTTGCTTTTTTCCTTTTTTCCCATATTTATCATATACATCCACCATATTTTTAGGTATTTCATCCCATTCTTTACACACTTTCCAATTATATTCTTCAAGATAATCCAAGATTTCCTGTTCCTTTGTTCCAACATCAATATGAAATAAGAATTTTATTTTGTCCCATAATTCTTCTTTCCACTTTTGGACAAAGGACTCTGTCTTTAGAATTCTCATTTTCTCATTTTCATCATTTGAATTCCCAAACCTGGTTTCCGTCAACAGTAATAATCCTACTACTACCAATAGCCGAAACAATTCGTCAGACAGATTTTCCGGATTTGAAAATAAACTATGGGCACTCCAGTTTCTATATAATTTCATGACTCTGTATGCATTATATTCATCTATTCGATTCCCAATGTAATCTGCCTCAAATGGTTCTGAAAACCGTTTCAGTGCCTGATAATTTAAATCTTTTACACCATTATGTTCCATACAGGGGAAATAAAATAAAACATTTTCTATCAAATCTTCAACTTGATCAAGATGCATTTTCTTATCTGCATCTTTACAGACATAATTGAAAATCGATTTATAATTTCCCTTATCCTCTATAGCATGTTCTCTGTTGATCCGAGATATTTCGTCTTTACAGAAGGCGAACATATTATATATCACATATAAAAATAGTCTTGACTTATAGTATTCTTGTGAATACAATTTTTCCAGGCATTCATTTAATTCTTCATTTCTTTCCTTATGCACAGAATGAAATGTACTACCCTTATCAATTATGCATGGAATAAACAGTGATGCCGATTTAAACTTAGTTTCCCATGCAGACACTCTATTATCAGGATTACTGCCGCCATACGCTGTAAACATGATAATTCTCTCTTTGGGAAATCCTAATGAAATCAAAAACAATACGATATAAAAACCCGCATTCTTGCCCAGATAAGCTGCCAACGGCTCATTATTTACTTTATAATCAATTCTGTTCCCTTCCTTTTCCTGTTTCAAAGGAAGATTCATATGCTTAAGAAACTCCCTCCATATCTTCCCTTTATGTGTTTTCTCATCCATGTCTATTTGTAAATTCTTACTCATGTCAACGTCCAGAATAACACAGTCAAATTCCCCCTTATGTGTAATAATATATTCTATTCCTTCAAACAAACTTGTTTTAATCTCAATAACATCCCGATATTTCTGATCGAATATGCCCAAAGCATTCTTTACAACTTCAGTGCTCTTCTGACTGCTTTTGTGCTTTCTGACGCTTATACTTTTTGTATCAAAATCTTCTATCCACAAAATATTCTTTTTCATTGTATCCCTCCAAACAAATCAGACTTAATTCTTGCACTTACAGTACATTGTGTATTGTTCTCCCTATACTCCTTAAGGATACTATTTTTCCATCGATACCCACTTCCAAAGTTTAGTTTTCCCAGAATTCGGTTTCTGGCTGACAACCCTTTTTTGGTATTGCTTTTAACTCCTTCGTCAACAAAATTCTCAGTTTTGACAACAAAATACGTATCATCATCCATATCCATAAAATCCAGTATAAATTTCATATCATGATTGATATCTGCATAAGTGAACATATTAAACAACAGTTCCATAAACAAACTCATAAGAAAAACGTTTCCTTCTGAGTTTCTTCTAAAACAAAGTCTTTGCCACTCTGCAGACACTTCAACCCGCAAAATATTCATATTATCTGACACCCATTCCATACAATTCTGTGCTCCCCGAATTACGGATTTCTCGAAATATTCTAATAACTCATATGAATCAATTCCCTTGTTTTCATACTTGTTTAAGATATCTTCAATTCTTTTATTTCCTGTCTCTAACAAGATTCTTAAAATGACTCTCTTTAAAGATTCATCAATTATCTCATGTATTTTTACGCCTTCTTGGGCAAAGTCAATACTCCTGACAATAACATCATGTAATTCAGAAAATTTATCTTTATGTTCCAGGTTCAGCATTCTGATCTCTTTTGACATCATTTGTTTATTTAAGTATTCCAAAAGCAATTCACGACTATAATCCTCAAGTTCTTCTTTTGAAGGATTATCGCTCAAAGCTTTCGCGATATGATAAACATTATCAATTTCATAGTTACCATAACTATGTGTAAAATCTGAAACTATGGAATTCTTCGTTTCTTCCAACTCCATATTATCGGCTAACACCGATAATAAAGTATAAATCAACTGGCCTTTGGATTCATCTGTGTGAATCTCATATGGCTGCATAAAGATTTTCTTATAAGCTTCTTCCTCCCATTGCTGCAGTTTATACTGAAAATCCTTCTCCCATTCAGGCTCCTCAAATGCAGGTAATCCAAAAATCTCATGAATTCGTCTGGGTTTCGAATCTAAAATATGTTCTAAATTGCACTTTTTATTGTCTGAACTATTATAAAAAGAAACATGCGGCAAATAATGCATCCAGGGATCCTCCACAGACCACGCCGGTTGTGAAGAGCAGATACAGATATGTCCCATCCAGTTCTTTTTCTTGTCAAAACATAAATGTTTCACCCTGTTTATATTTTCTTTTGTGGGATTCTTAAAAAATTCTTCTACCAGGAATATCTCATCCATGAGTTCTATTATTTCACCATTCGGTAAAATCTGCCTTGCCATGTCCAATAACTTTTCATTTTCTTCTTTGTATTGTTCTAAATCACATTCGTTTTTTGAATCATTCATAATATTGTACAAATATGCCATATTAAGAAAAAGTATCCTGTTTAGTATTTCCAGATACATCTTTTCTTCTTCTTTTTCTGTTAATTTAATAACAGATTCCTTTATGAAAATATCTGCCGCTTCAATATCTTCTGCATCACACTTCCGCATTGAAAAATAGATCATACTAACCATCGCATAGAACACCAGCTCTAATATGTTAAAAGACAGTTTACAGTCTGTGACATAACCAAACGCTCTGTCCATTTTCTTTCCGGCATCTTCCATATCTTCAAATGCTAACTGATATTCGGATCTCGTTTTAAGTACTTGAAGATACATCATTTTACGAAACGATATCCGTTCTTCTTCACTTTTGCAAACATCCGATCCTGTCTGATAGTTATCAAGCCATTCCTCTCTGGTGATACTTTCCATTTTCTGTGAAATTCCACGCAATATGTCTTCTACTTCAGAAACAACTCCGCCAAATAAATTGAAATCCATTATACCACTCCTTAAAATTGCAATCATCCAAACAGTAACTACCTGCACCTACAGATTCAAATTTCTCATTATGGACCCATTCTTCACCAGTAATCCTACAATATCATACACTTCTACATTCTTAATTTTCATCCTTACCACCTTTCTGAACTTACAACAGCCACATAATCCTGCATAACCCTAAAAGGCAGCGGTCTGCCGGAAAGGCAGACCTTTCACACACAATCACTCTGACAATGCAGAAATAATTGCCACAATACCGCCGATTACTTTAAGCGCAATTTTTATTCCTTTCATTGGATCCATTTGAATTCCTCCCTAATTAAATCGCTTCGCGATAGCACGAAAGGGTAAAGTCGCTTCGACACACCTATCACGAGAGAAACTTTTGTTTCGAAAGGAACTCATAAAAGTTCCTCTCGTGCGACTTTGCGGCTTTACTGTCCAGCAGAAATTATTTTTCAAAAGCACTTGACATTTCTTAGCCGGACTAATCTGTAAAGATATCCACAACTGCTTCCACTGCTTTGGCAATATTCTTAATGACTTTCAAAATATCTGCTATTTCCATAATGACTCCTCCTCATTGCATTTTCCCAAGGTGACACGAACCACCTTAAACGGTCTGCGCCGGCACTGCCTGTCATTCACCTCCTCATTTTCTTTCAATTCTGACACATTTCTGTCTCCATTCTGCCTGCAACAGATCTTTTGATACGGAAATCGTACCATAATAGGATTTCCGATCCATTATCTGTTAAGTCCTAACTCGGCTTTTAGTCCTTTTACAAGTATAGCGGAAAAATTCACGTTTTTTGCTTTAGCCATTTCGTCAATCCACTTAGGTATTGTTAATGTTTTCTTGACATATACTACTTTTTCAACCCGTCTGAAGTATGGCATCCAGACATGAACATAAATTAATCTTTCACCATGTTCCAGATTAATCTTATCCTGTTGCGTAGGTACCGGATTATCGTTTCCCATTTCTTCATTATCACTGATGCATAATGCCAGTACTTCCTGGGCAGCAATGATGGCCGCTTCTTCTGTATCCGCTTCTGTCATCTGATTTGGAAAATCCGGAAACGTAATGAATAATCCCCTGCCTTCATTTCTGATTACCACCGGATATATATAATTTTCTTTCATGCTCAGCCTCCTGCACGTATTTACCACGTATTGTTCTTGCAGTATAACACGTTTTATAACACGTGTCAATACTTTTTCAATATTGACTTTCCACTTATTTTCCTGTATACTGAAAAAAATTAACCATATGCCTTAGAAGTAATTCATAGTGATTATGTAACTACTGACAAGCTTCATAATAAGGAGAAAAGATATGGTTAATTTCAAAAAAGTCGAGAAGATAATTGTTGCTAATGGCTGGTTTTGTGCAAAGGTCAATGGTTCCCATTACCGGTACAGGCATCCTGACAGTTCTCTTATCATTACGGTTCCCAACCATGATGATAAGGATTTACACGTTGGCATAATTGATAATCTCGAAAAAACAACCGGGCTGTCTTTCAGGAGCTAGCCCTTTTTAAAGGGACACCTGTGAGCCAGAAAAAACACGCAAATGAAAACTGCCGTTGCGGGAATGATAGTTCCTGCAGCGGCAGTTTTGAATAAGTATGAATGATTTTGAAAGATATCCGAATTACCAGCCTATTTGAAAAAGCTCTACACTGTATCTGGCAGGATTATCTTTGTCGATATAAACATTCGCATATAAATCTTCTTTTCGCATAAATGGTGCCAAAACATAATAATTACTCACTGCTTTGTATTCCTTACCCTCATAAATAAACCGGCAGACAATTCTGCAGCTGGTGTAGTTTGCCACTCTGATCCAGGCTGCCGGAATCATGTCCTCTATCTCGGAGTCCATACAGGCGCCTGAATGTTTCAGGTTTTTCATTTTTTTCTTGTCATACAACAGTTTACCCATTGAAGCCAAAAACAATATCAGCCATACAGAAGCATTCATCAACATGACTTCCAATATATCGGAATTAAAAAAATTCCCAACAAGGCCAACAGCCAGTTCAGTCACTATTACAAACAAAGTGACATTGGCACATACGGAGAATAAATTTTTTACGGGCTTAAGATTGGCAATTTGTTTTTCTTTAAAAAGCCTGGAAATATTTTCCTCCGCTTTTCCTTTATATTCCTCCGCAGATACATGCTCCCCCGAAAAAAGCTCGTTCAGGCTTATACCCAAAGCATCACACAAAGGCTGTAAAAGCGACACATCCGGCATTCCTCTTCCGTTTTCCCATTTGGAAACCGCCTGACTGGTAATTTCTAATAGTTCTGCAAGCTGCATTTGTGTCAGATTTTTTTCTTTCCTGCACTGTGCAATAAATGCACCTATTTTTTTCTGATCCATACACCGAATCTCCTTTGCTGTATTTGACCGTATTATACCAAAAAGAGAATCTATTTAGAACATACCAGGCGTTGATTTCACGCTAAACGCTTCGTTGAGTGTCACAAATTCCGTTTATTCCCTGTCGAAACAGTAATTTTTCTTCATATACATTGTAATTGAAATAGAAAATCGGTTTACTGATACTTACTATATTTTATGCAGTCTACATTAGCAAGATGGTCTTGCTAAAAAGAAAAGGCAGACAGACCAAACAGCAAAAGGCAAGCAGAAAACAAAAGTAAATTCCAAATAGAAGAAACAGGAAGGTTATCTTGTATACTGCCCTCAAACAGCCATGTGTCCTGCAGCACCATCCCAAAAATATAATGAATATTTTCACGGGTAATAGAATCAAGGTGGATTCTTTACTGTCTGCCACAGCTCAGCAAGCCGGGATTTACTTTGCTTTTATTGGGAAATAATAGTCCATCTGTTCGTATCCTATTATCTCTTTCGCATAAGGTGACGTAATAATATTTCCTAATTCCGAACGTGATGTGTCACGTTCTAATCCGTTTTCACTTACTGTAAAAGTTCCTATGCCATTCCGTTACCGCGAAGTCAAAACCATGTTGCTTTATGGTTTTGCGAGACAGCTGTGCGCCAACCTGCATATTCTATGCAGGTTGTGTGCATCAGCTAAACTCCCGACTTTTATTGATGGTGGTGCATTGGAATGCATGGGAGTTTAGAAACTTTTCTACTTCTGTGTTCATAAGTTCCTTATCTGTTTCCTGGTCTATGTCGGTTGCTACAGCATAAAGACCTCCCTGAAAATCTATTATTTCAAATTCTTTCGGAACATTCATTCCATCCTCATACATGTACAGCCAGACAAAGCCCTCTCCTGCCCAATATAGGAAATCTTTCGGAAACAGACTGCGTTTTTGCGAAGATAACCATTCATCAAATATAACGAAATTCCCCTCTCCGAACATACCTGTTCCAGACGAAACCATTTTACAGGCCGGCATCTCATAAATTCTTACACTTTGCATAGTTAACCCCATTTCTGCGCGGCCTTTTGCGCATGTCAAATTTGTGGATGCCGCGCAGACACAAATTTGGGATTGAAAATTTTCAATTTTCAATCTTATCCCTCCAAGTTTAGATCTACTGTAATTTTATGATACCTCCCGTCCTCCTGCATGGCGGAACCATCTGGGCAGACAGCAAAAATGGATTGACCACTTTTACCGTTAAACTGCCCATTTCCCCCCAAAAAACAGCTCTTTGAACATTCGTAGTTCAATAAGCTATTAATTTTCTTCAAAACACATAAAATCACCTGGCCTTACTGATGTATGATACATATCAGCTTTTCTCTCTAAGGCTTTCTCCATATCCCATTTAATTGTACTGGCCTTAAATTCCACTCCCTTCTTCTCTAACCACTCTTCCCATTTTTCGATTATCCCAACCTCCCCCTGGGTTATGGCACCTTCCGAAAAAGCTCCCACTATTTTGGAATAGATCGAAGAATCAAATCCTGAGTACAGTATCCCCCATCCCTTATCCGGTTCTTTTTCGTTCATGTATCCCATTCCGCCAATGCCAATCGTCAATATTCCATTTTCATCCCGAAACGCATATCCGGCAATCTCCAATTCTGCATACGTCATCGCCATTTCTTTACTTGTCATAAGTGATGGGTATTTTTCCATATATATATTTGCAAGCTCCTCTAATTTCCGGGCTTGCTCCTCGCCGTCAACTATCATGCACGCGCCATTTCCTTCCGCGCCTTTCTTTCTGATTGAAGCGATTCCCGTGTATTGGTTTATTGTAACATCAAACCGCTCATTTATGCAGGAACACTTTATCTCATCAACCCCCATAAACTCTTTCAGGGTATTTTCCAGAAAAGCATTCATTCCACAGGCATTCATAAGCCCTCCCAGCCTGTCTTCCTGAACCAGGTAACGTTTTCCGGTTTCAGAATCAACCTGGACAGTTGTGTTTTGGGGATCGAACCTGTAATATTTATCTGACGTTTTGTCATATATGCTCCAATGATTTTTTATTCCGTCTTTATTATAAACAGAGACTGTGTATTTCTCATTTTCAACTTTTTCAAGCTCAGTGCATGCCTGTGCGCCCAGGCTTTCAGATACGGCTCCGCCCCTAAGGCCTGCGTTCATGCAACTATATGCATCATATGCGCTTAACCGGCCATTTTCAACCCGCCTCTCCGGCTGACAGGAATCCGTCCTGCCCACCCGTTCAAACAAGGATTTCCCCCGGTCAGGCGTATTCGTAGTCCTATACTCATATTGTCTTCCCCTCATCAAAACACTGTTCATTCCAACACTCATTATATGGTCTCCATTTTTTTAATTATTTTTTTGACTCTTTACAGACTTAAAATGTCAGTCCGTATAGAGTCATATACAAAAGCTCCTGCTTTCCCGCAGCTCCAGGACTTACCTCTTTGAAAGAGGTATATACATCCATTTTTCATAGCGTTCCACTGCTTTCTGGTGAATAGAACTGGGAACGCCTACCTTATTTCCTACTTCTTCTATCCGTCCATTCCTCACCTCACATTTGGTTTCGTTAATTATGAATTCCCTGCTGGTATCTACTCCTAATTCCTTCAGAAATTCCAACATCATCGGTGTGCTGACCGCTGCGCGATGCAGTGCCGAAAACGCCTGCTGGTCGCCGAAACGAATCAATGCGCTCAGGCCAAATGCAAATGAACCTGCATTTTGGTAATCCTCCGCTGTTCCCTTTCCATAACTGTCAATTCTTACTCTATCCCTCTCCACCGTGAACTTATAACCATTCCCAAATTCAAAGACATTTCCCACGCCTATGCTAAGGCGGTTCCGCAAAGGGTCATAGCCTGTGGGATGTGTGGTTTTATATGGATGATCCAGTCTGCCAAAAACGCTTATTTCCTCTGGTGTATATCTTACTGCTGCATTGAGGGTAAATACCTTCTCTCCATTGATACAATAGGTACTCGTAGTGGCATCAACTATCTCCGAAGTGATTTCAATTTCGTCACCCTGCAGCGTATCTACTATATTTTTTCCCAGCCCCATCTCCTCCATCAGGCTGATCATCTTTTTAACACCGCTTTTACGCTGTTGGTCAAAACCATTCAGCGCATCGGAATTTTCGCCATTCAAGTTATCATTAAAATACTCTACAAATTCATCATGCGAGCCATCTTTTGTAGACAGTTTCCCTGTTTTCATGTTGTAAATATACGAATTAACGCTCCCAACTCCACTAATGCTCATTCTTTCCTCCTTGCAAGGCGAACCAATACACACTTGCCTGGTATTAATCCGCCTTGTTCTCCAAACTTTTATAACGCCATTTTAAAAATCTCTCTTCCACCTGCGCAGCTACTCACCCAACGCTATTTTCAATAACGTCCATACTGCACTATAATATATCGGCAAAAAAGAGCTTGTTCTTTATATAGATTGTAAATTAATTAGCCAGGTGAGGCGGAACGGAGGGAGATATATCCGGGCCTGCCGGGATTATGAGGGATCGGATTCCTGAGAAGGGCTTTTCTGATACTGGCTGGGTGTTTTGCCGGTGTACCTTTTGAAAAGGGTAGCAAAATAGTTCGGGGTATCAAAAGAGAGCCTGTCTGATACCTGGGTGACGGAAAGCCCCTGCTTCAAGAGCTGCTTGGCTCGCGCGACCTTGACATAGTTGATGAAGGCCCGGGGTGTGATGCCGGTTTCCTCCCTGAATTTTGACTTGAAGCGGGAAAGGGAAAGGCCGCAGCTTGCCGCGGTGTTTTCCAGGGCGATGGGCTCATCGATATGTTCGTGGATATAAACGATTGCTTCACTGATCTGGTCGGCCTGCAGCGGTTTCAGCTCCCGGGAAAGCAGGATCATACGGTAAAGGCAGCTGGTAAAAAGCGCCTGCCCCAATGCCTGGGAGATGGGGTCTGAAGATGCCAGGCAGAAAAAAGCTTCTCTGAGCTGGCTTTCCAGGGCGGCGTTCCCGCGGAATATCCGGGGCAGCTCTTGAAGGGCAGAGGCAAGCTGGGATGCCTGCGGCTCGCGGAAGGTCTGTGTGAGGGCGGAAAGACGGAGCTGAAACCACATCAGGTCGCTGATATGCTCCGGGAAATCGCCGGAGCTGTGCGGTTCTCCCGTGCGGGTGACAAAAATATCATAGCCGGTAAGCCGGAAAAGATGCCCGGAGGTTTCGTAGATTTGGAAGCCCTTGAGCAAAAAAACAATTTCCATGCAGCCGGGATGGGTATGCGGGACCAGCGGTTTTTCGGCTTTGCCGGAGGTCTGGATGCCGAACGTCTGGAGCCATGGAAGCTGCGTCTGCTCGGAAGAAAGGATCTTGCGGTGAGGAGTCCAGCAGTACTGGTCGATCAAAGGGATCATAATGTCTCCTTAAATTCTGAAAATTTGGATGGAGCCGTATAAATCCGTATCAAATATTTTTTTGAATGCGGAATGAATTTATATTTATTATAATCGATTTAATGATAAATACAATCTATTTCCGAAACATTTTTCGGGAAAGGGGGAGTAAAATGACATCAAAAGAACGTGTGCTGAGCACCCTCCATTTCACCAATACGGAAGAGCGTATCCCGCGGCAACTGTGGTCGCTGCCCTGTGCACAGGAGCACTGCCCGGAAATGATGGAGCGGCTGGCTCAGGACTTTGAGTGGGATTTTGACGGGCCGGATACGGTATGGAAGGAATATCCCGCCACCAAAGGCGACGCGTACGCAGTTGGGGAATACGTGGATGAATGGGGCTCCCAAAATGACCTGTTGATCAGTCCGCAGCTGTGGGATGAATTTTTCGCACCCATGTACCGTGATTATATTGAGATTGCACACCGGAACGGTAAAAAGATTTTTATGCACTCGGACGGGAACATCCTGCGGATTATTCCGAAACTGATTGACCTGGGGCTGGATGCGGTCAACAGCCAGCTGTTTTGCATGGGGCTTGAAAATCTGGCGCCTTATAAAGGGAAGATCACCTTCTGGGGCGAGATTGACCGGCAGCATCTTTTGCCGAAAGGAACGACAGCGGATATCGACCAGGCTGTGGAATCGGTCTACATAACTTTGTGGCAAAATGGCGGCTGTATTGCGCAGTGCGAGTTCGGGCCGGGGGCAAATCCGGAAAATGTATACCGCGTCTACCAGGCGTGGGAAAAGATCAGAAAAAATAAACCAATCAATCAAAAGGCGTCAATGCCGGGAGGAAAAGACATGAGCATTTTAAGTGAAATTTCTGAGAATCTCCAAAGAGGAAAAGCAAAGATTGTCAAAGAGCTGGTTCAGCAGGCCATTGACGAAGGCGTTCCCGCGCGTGACATCCTGGAGCAGGGCCTGCTTGCCGGGATGGACGTTGTCGGCGATAAGTTCAAAAAGAACGAGGTTTTCGTTCCGGAGGTTCTGGTGGCTGCCCGCGCGATGAATATGGGCACTACCCTGCTGAAGCCCCTGCTGGCTGAAAGCGGCGTAGAAGCAGCGGGTAAGGTCTGCATTGGTACGGTAAAAGGCGACCTGCACGACATCGGCAAAAACCTGGTGAAGATGATGATGGAAGGCAAAGGCCTGGAGGTTGTGGACCTGGGAACGGATGTGGCTCCGGAAACCTATGTACAAACTGCGGTTGAGCAGGGCTGTCAGATCATCTGCTGTTCCGCATTGCTGACAACTACCATGCCGGTTATGGGCGAAGTGGTCAAAGAAGCGGAAAAAGCCGGTATCCGTGACAAGGTAAAGATCATGATCGGCGGCGCTCCTGTGACAGAAGCCTTCTGCCTGCAGATCGGTGCGGATAAATATACGACAGACGCGGCAAGCGCCGCGGATGCGGCAGTTGCATTCTGCCACGGGATGGCGTAAGATGGGCACAGAGAATATGCGGAAGGCTGATCCCGAATCGCTGAAGGAAGAAGTCCTGCGCCTGGGGGCAAAGTCTGTAGCTGTGACCGGCGTAAACAACATATCGTTTGACACGGCTTTCCGCAGTATGTGTGCTTCCAACGCCTGCGGCAATTATGGAAAAAGTTATATGTGTCCGCCGGACATTGGAGAGATTGACGATTTGATCCGGGAGGCAAAGACCTATTCCCAGGCGGTCGTTTATCAGACGGTGGGGCTGCTGGAGGACAGCTATGACTTTGAAGGCATGATGGAAGCCGGCCGGTTCCACAACGACCTGGCCCAGAACGTGCGGGAGCTGTTTGAAAAAAACGGTGTGAAAAAGGCGCTCCATTTAGGCGCCGGCGGCTGG
Organism: uncultured Acetatifactor sp.; assembly: GCA_910577185.1. Taxonomy (GTDB): domain Bacteria; phylum Bacillota; class Clostridia; order Lachnospirales; family Lachnospiraceae; genus Acetatifactor. The sequence goes on along the minus strand of CAJTLR010000004.1, from coordinate 54,501 downwards.
CGCCGCCTCTGCCCGGTATGCGGGAAAAAAACGGGGGATCCCTGCCGGTTTCCGGACAGGGCGATGTCCTCCCTGGAGGCTTACGGCATCAATGTATCCAGGCTGGCGAAGCAGTGCGGGATGCACTATATCAACGGGGAAAATACCGTGACCTATTTCGGGGCGGCGCTGTTTTAAAAAGCGCTGAAGAGAGGCTGGAAAGATGAAAAGAGAGATGAAAAAATGGCTGGAGGAATGGCGGACTGCGCCGGTGAAAAAGGCGTTCCCGATCCTTTCCTTTCCGGCCATCCAGATTATGGGGATCAGCGTCAGGGATCTGATCAATGACGCACACGCCCAGGCGAAAGGCATGAAGCTGGTGGCAGAGCGGACAGACAGCGCGGCTTCTGTAAGCCTGATGGATTTGTCTGTGGAAGCGGAGTGCTTCGGCGCCAAGATCCGGGTTTCGGACGACGAGGTGCCTACCGTAATTGAAAGCGTTGTGTCTTCCAAAGAAGAGGCAGAAGCGCTTATTGTCCCGCCGGTTGGAAGCGGGCGTACCGGGATCTATATTGACGCCATCAGACAGGCCGCAGCGGAAATCACAGACCGCCCGGTATTTGCCGGGGTGATTGGCCCTTATTCTTTAGCGGGGCGTCTGATGGATGTGACCGAGATCATGATCCTGTGCTATGAAGAACCGGATATGGTCCATACGGTTCTGAAAAAAGCAACCCGGTTTTTGATTGACTACTGTAAAGCGTACAAGGAATGCGGAGCCAACGGCATCGTGATTGCAGAGCCCCTGGCGGGCGTTCTTTCCCCGGCACTGGAGGAGGAATTCTCCGAGCCTTATGTGCGTGAGATCGTGGAAATGGTACAGGACGATTCATTCATCGTTATCTATCATAACTGCGGGAACAGTACGATGCTGATGACGGATTCCATTGCGGCGACGGGTGCGGCGGCATTCCATTTCGGCAACGCGGTGAATATGGAGGAAATACTTCAGAAAATGCCCAGGGATAAGCTGGTCATGGGAAATATTGACCCTGCGGGGCAATTCAAAAACGGCACTCCCGAGTCTATCCGGCAGGAAACGGCCGCGCTGATGGAAAGATGCTGTAAATATGATAATTTTGTAATCTCGTCCGGCTGTGATATCCCTCCCCTGTCAAAGTGGGAAAATATCGATGCCTTCTTCGGCGCGGTAAACGAGTTTTACGGAGCAAAAAAAGAGGCGTAAGATTGGAAATGGAAAGCGATGAAGCGAAGATCCGCTTTTGGAGCTGGAAACTACACGTAGTCGGTGAGGAAGCCCCGGCCGGGATCTGCGGAAACGCGGCGCCGGCAGGGGCAGAGCGCATTCTCCATGACAGAGACCGCGAAAAGAGCCTCTGCGCCGGCAGAACGTGCAGAAACGGTTAATCTTGGCAGAAACGCGGCGTTCCAGGATTTTGATATGGAACAGATGATGTTTGAAGAATGACGAAAGGGCAAGCATGATGACACATAGAGAACGTTTTATCAAAACATTAAAATGTGAGCCGATTGGCGGGCAGGTCCCTACATTTGAGCTGGTATTCTTCCTGACCATGGAGAAATTCGGGAAGGTTCATCCGGCCCACCGTTTTTACGAACAGTGGAACCAGATGAGCTACCAGGAAAAAAGCCTTCATATGAACGAGATGGCACAGCTGTATATTGATACAGCCAGGGCATATGGCCACAGCGCAATTTTTGTGCATCTCAATCCGGGCGGGGTAGAGAATACTCAGTGGCTGCTCGAGCTGATCCGCGAAAAAAGCGATGATGAGTATTATATCATGATGCACGGCGATCCCACCTGGGCAATTCCGGACGGGAACAGCATGATGGACTTTTCCGTAAGGATGTATGATGACCCGGAAGGGCTGAACGAGGAATCCCAAAAACGTCTGGACGATTCTCTGAAATTCGCGGCGGCGCTGGACCAGAAGGGGCACCTGCATGACGGCTTTGCGCTGTGTTCTGACTACTGCTTCAATGTGAACCCGTTTTTCAATGAGGAACAGTTTGACGAATTTATTGTTCCCTACCTGAAAGAGTCGATTGCGGAATACCGTAAAATGGGTTATTACACTATCAAGCATACCGATGGGAACATTATGCCGATTGTCAAAAAGATGGCAGACTGCAAGCCGGATGCCATCCATTCCCTGGATCCCCAGGGCGGCGTGTCCATTCCCGAGGTGAGGAAGATCATCGGGAATGATATCGCGCTGGTCGGCAATGTCAACTGCGGCCTTCTGCAGACAGGAACGGATGAAGAATGTCGCGAGGACATCATGCGCACACTGCGGGAAGGCATGGAAAACGGAAGAGGCTATGTTTTTGCCACCTCCAACTGCGTTTATACCGGGCTTGACCTGAACCGTTATGAGATGATGATGGAAATATGGAGAAGGTACGGCAATTACGAGGATTACGAAAAAAACTTCGGGAAAAAATAATCCTTCTGGAGGAAAAGCGATGAAAAGATTTCAGCCTGATTACAGACATGTGGAAAATGCTGCCAGGAATCAGGAAGCGTCCCGCTTCCGTTATACGAGCACCTGATCGCTACTGGGAAAATCAAGGAATTTTACAGTAAAAGCTTTGCCGGCTGGTATGACGGCAGTGAGAAAGAAATGGAGGAATACTTCCATTATTACTGCAGGTTTTTAAAAGAAAACGGCTATGATATTGTTCCGTTCGAATGCTGTGTGGGCGGGATTCTGCCCGGAGGAGGAGCGCTGGGAAAAAGCCGCATTGACCCTGCCATTAAAACCATGGAGGACTTCAGGAATTATCCTTGGGAGGAGCTGCCGGACCGCATCCCGCAGTATAAGCCCAGCATTGACCTGGTACACAGCTATGATAAGCCCTTTCTGCTGCATTCCTGCGGCTGTATTTTTTCCATCATGGACGACCTAATCGCAGCGGGAATCGACGCGAAGCATTCCAACGAGGACCAGATCGCCCTGTTTCCGGAATGGGTGGAACGGTACGGCAACCGGATCGGCAATTTCGGCGGTTTTGATGTGGACGCAGTCTGCCAGCTGGACAAAAAGGCGCTGAGGGAATATGCCGTGGATATACTGCAAAAAGTTGAAGGACACGGCGGCATCGCAATGGGAACCGGGAACTTGATCCCATCTTATGTGCCCTTGGAGAATTATCTCAATATGATTGAGATTGTACGGGAATACAAGGGGGATTTCAAGGAGTAGTCCCCTATGAGCCTCTCCTCACCGGATCGGAAAGCAGGCATCCGGGCAAGGGCCGCATACAGCCCCCTGCCCGATGCCTTTTCGCAGGTTCCGATGTGACACTTTATGGTATTACTCTCCTCTCGTCAAGCGCTTCCTCCTAAAAATTTTATCATTAAAGTCCGGACACTCCATAAAGCAAAGGTTTATGTGCCCCTGCGGAATATGATGTAAAGATTATATCTCCATGTCCAGGGTACTGCCGCTTTTCATTAGTGTGCCTTCCACAGATTCCCTTGTAACGCTGTAGTATGCCAGGTTATTTCCACAATATATCTAAATTTAGACAGATAGCGAAATGCCTGCAATCTGTTCCGAAGGAACCGTCTCACCTGTTTTTGTATATGTTACAGGCTCCTTTACAGCATCCATTTTTATTTCATCAGAACCGACACCGCCAGAATCTATGTTATCCTTTAGCAATACCTTTCCTTCTGCACTGATCTCCAAGAGACATCCTTTTGTCTCTTTGGTATCTGTATTGGCATCAGTATTCCTATTTTCTTCAATCCTCTCTTCCAGTTTTTCACGTTCTTCCTTACGTTTCCGGATAGCCTCCTCACGCTGTTCCTCTGCAATCCTGCGGGTCTCCTCCACATCCTTCTTCATACCCTCGTCAGCTTTCTCTTTGTAATCATAGGCCGCTTGGGTACAATCACCCATGTAGCCCATTGCCTGCTCCATCTTTTTGGCATCACCCTTGAGCCTCGCTTCCTTATAAACCCGTAACGGAGTATTGAGCAACTCCATGTTAGTCCTTGCACCTACAAGCCCTTCCATTGTCTTTGCATGCATAATACCATCCTCCTACCGTTTTTCCGGGACATAAAACCCCTTAGTTTTTCTTTCGGCGGTGTGAATATGCGATATTAGGTTTATGCTTCAAACAGCCGCTTTGATGTCATGTGCGGCATCAGAAAACGGCATTAAAATAGATATTACAAAAATGCCGTTTTCGGCCTCTGTATTCACTGCCCCGTTATACTTATTTACCACATCGCTTACATTCAGCAGGCCGATCCCATGTTCCATTAAATCCCCTTTACTCGTAAATCCATCTGCATATTTTTCTGTCCTGTCCCTACTGTTTTTTACTTCAAGCAGAAAACATTTTTTTACTGTTTTTGCCTGAATATTGATAAAGCGGCATTCGCCCCCCGGCATCCTTCCACACGCTTCCAGCGCATTATCCAATATATTTCCAAACAATACACATAGGTCAAATTCGTTGATGCAGTATTCCTTTGGCATCTGCACATCACACTCCCAATTGATGTTTTCTTCTTCTGCCCGTTTCCGTTTCTGGTACAGAAGCGCATCCACTGCCTTATTCCCTGTCATATCCCCGTCAGCATCCAGAACAATGCCCTCCATATTTTTCAGATAGCTGTCTATCTTCTCCCATTCTTTATTCCGGGACAGCGCCGACAAGGCAATAATATGATTCTTCATATCATGCCGCAGCCTCTCCGACTGCCTGTACTGCTCTGACAGCATCTTGTAAACAGCAATCTGCGAATGGTACTGGCTGCTCTTTTCCTGTTCCAGATAAATCCGGTTCATTCCAAACACATAAAATCCTATTGCTGTCATCGACAGGGACGCCAAAACCAAAAATTCAACAAGGCTGAAAATCTGGTCATAATACAAACCCATGTTGCCCCCGCTCCTGACCATTATGCCATTGCTGGCACCCCAGCTTGCCACATCATACACTATAACAGTCACAAACATAGGAACTGCCAGTATCACATACCACTTTCTCGGTTTGCCACAAAAAACAGAACCAAGATGCTTCGACATCCAGCGTACAGCCAATATGGCAAAACAATTGCCTGCACCACTAATCAGTCCGATCACCCAAACTTCAGAAAACGGTTCTGGTATCTTTTTTACTACATGCAGGAAAAACAGTTCCATGCATGATAAAAAAGAGGCAAAGAAATCTGCTGCCATCCTTACAACTACCATCAACATAGCTGCAGCCAGAATCCTTTTCTCCCTGTCTGACTGGAACAACAGCAGCACCAATCCCATAAAGAATATAGGATACAGCAGCACAGAAAAAGTATACGGAATGAAAGACAGCCGGCCTAAAATATTACAAAACAGCCATCCACAAAAGGAAAAAAACAAAAACAGCCCTTCCCTTCTTTTGGAAGCTCCTAAAAATTTTTTACAAAACTTATCTGCTGCCCATAGATACCCCAGAAAGAATGGTGCTACGATTAAAATATCCGTACACTCTAAGAGTTGTTTCACAGGATCCCTCCGTTTTTCCTCATAACCCTGAGCACCTCCTGGGCAAACTTATCGTATCTTCTTTTCGCAATCACAATTTTTTCCCCGTTTTCCAGAATCACTTCCTGCCTGTTATACCCCTCAGCATATTTCAGATTTACCAGATAGCTCTTATGGCACCTGAAAAAACCTTTATCCCGCAGTTTATTCTCCAGCTCCCCTATCTGCCCATAATAAGCAAAAATTCCTTCCGGCCCATGAGCATCAACTATTCTTCCCTTTATCTCGAAATAGTATATATCATCAAGAAATAACTTCTTTTTCTGCCTTTCCCTGCTGACAATGATAAATTCCTGTGAACGGCTTTCTGTTTTCAAGACGATTTTCTGTAGTACACTTTTCAGTTTCCTGCCCTCCACAGGCTTCAGCAGATATTGGAAAGCCTCCACGTCATACGCTTCAAACACATATTCCCTGCTGGAAGATACAAATATGAGTATCTTGTCAGATGCCCTTTCGCGGAGAATCTGTGCTGTTTTCATTCCATCCAAATCCTGCATAATGATATCAAGGAAAACAACGTCAAAACTTTCCAGTGCCTGCAGCAGTCCCCCACCACTTCGGAACTGACGGATGATGCATGGTATTTTCATTTCTTCCAAAATTTCTTTAATTCTCTTTGCCATATTGCAACATTCTATGACTTCATCATCACACACTGCTATTGACAGCATTTTCATCACCTCTTTTACGAGTATATCATATATATCGACACAAACACAGACATGGTTTCGATAATGCCATGAACGGACATTTCGGTGTAATGACCGTAGTTTTTACTGTACCAGGTAATTTCCCGCCCGGCCTGCCTGGGAAAAAAGGAGACCGCTGCATATGGTTGTAAGTCCATAGTGCACACTTTCCGCTGCCGTACATGAAATACCTTGTTTGCTTGGATATTCTGATATCGCAGCGCCACTCAGATTATTCATTTGCCCAGAAATCATATCAATTGTATTTTCCTAGATTTATATGTTTATAAAATTAATCTATATCAGTGTATACAATTCTATACCTTCCCTCCATCTGATCATCCACCAGATAAGACAGACACAGCTCATCCCCTTCCTTCAGCCCCCTCACCTTTACTTCCTCCTCCGGCAACTGTATCATTCGGTCCTTCCCCATCAAACCATCATCTCAACCAGTCACATACACATCCTCCTTATTTTTTCATCTTTTCTCATTGCTTCTTGGTAAAAAAATCCACCCTTCCCCACATTATAAAAACCCTGCAAACTTCGCCCCTTAAAAATTGGTAAAAGATTTTAGCAATTCCCGTACCAGTTTTTTACCAACTTTTCCGCAAAATTCTCTAATTTCCATCATCCCAAAATGACACCCCGGAAACGCAAAAAACGCTGGAAACATGCGGGTTTCCAGCGTTTTGCTTAATCTTATGAAATTGGAATTACATTCCCATCTGCGCAGCTACTTCTGCAGCAAAGTCCTCATTCTTCTTCTCGATGCCTTCACCGGTCTCAAAGCGGACGAACTTTGTAATGCTCAGATCTGCAGCGTTTTCCTTTGCAACCTGTGCCACGTACTGTGCCACTGTCTGCTTGCCATCTTCTGCCTTTACATACACCTGCTCCAGCAGACATACTTCCTTCAGCTCTTTATTCAGACGGCCATTGACAGCACCCTCGATCACCTTTTCAGGCTTGCCTGCCATCTTGGGATCCTGGGCAATCTGCGCCGCAATGATTTCCTTCTCATGAGCCTTGTATTCTTCCGACACATCTGCGGTAGCCACATATTTAGGATTCAGCGCGGCAACCTGCATTGCAATGTTGGTAAGGGCTTCCTTCACGGCGTCGTTCACAACACTGGTTCTGGCCTCCACGATAACACCGATACGACCGCCGCCATGTACATAGGTGGCAACGCAGCCTTCAGAAGCCACAATCTTCTCAAATCTTCTGATGTTGAGTTTCTCACCGATTACGGCAATCTTGTCAACCAGCGCTTCCTTTACAGTCTTGGATGCGTCTTCATTCCACTTTTCCTCCAGGAAAGCATCAATGTCAGCGGCGTCAGAATTCACGGCCTGCTTTGCCACTGCATTTACAAACTGCTGGAATGTTTCATTCTTCGCCACAAAGTCTGTCTCGGAATTGACTTCCACCACTGCTGCCCTGGTCTCTCCATCCGATGCAATACAGCAAAGACCTTCTGCCGCAATCCTGCTTTCCTTCTTCACTGCCTTGGCCTGGCCCTTCTTTCTCAGAATTTCCACAGCCTCTTCCATATTTCCATCGGTCTCGCTCAGAGCCTTCTTACAATCGGTCATACCGGCGCCGGTCTGCTCGCGCAATTCCTTAACCATAGCCGCTGTCACTTGTGCCATTTATATCATCCTCCTATATTCGTTCTCATTTTCCCGCCATACCGGCGGCATTTTGTTTCTGGTTCATTTTCTATCATGCCGGCCTAACCGGCACAGATCATGTCACGGAAATTGCGTATCCCGCAGTGCCTCCGTTTTTCAGCGCTTTGCCGCCTCTCCGGAGAAAGCTTTCACCCCTCCCGGAGGCTGTAACTGTTTACGCATTTTCCTGACCGGCAATTTCTTCAATATCAACAGCGCCGGCCTCTGCAGCCTGCTGTTCTTCCTCAGTGTATACAGCTTCTCCCTGGTTTGCCTCGATGACTGCATCTGCCATCTTGGAAACGATCAGTTTCACTGCCCTGATTGCGTCGTCATTTCCGGGAATAATGTAATCCAGTTCTTCCGGATCACAGTTGGTATCACCGATGCCGATCAGAGTAATGCCCAGCGCATGGGCCTCCTGCACACAGATTCTCTCCTTCTTCGGATCTACCACAAAAATAGCATCCGGAACCCTGGTCATGTTCCTGATACCGCCCAGGTTCTTCTCCAGTTTTTCCCATTCCTTCTTCAGCTTGATTACTTCCTTCTTGGGAAGTACGTCAAAAGTACCATCTTCGGACATCTTCTCAATGGTGCGGAGTCTTCCAATACGGGACTGGATGGTCTTGAAGTTGGTAAGCATACCGCCCAGCCATCTCTCATTGACATAATACATACCGCAGCGCTCTGCCTCTGTCTTAACGGCATCCTGCGCCTGCTTCTTGGTTCCCACAAAAAGGATTGTCCCACCCTGGGACGCAATTTCAGATACTGCCCTATAAGCCTCGTCCACCTTACCTACAGACTTCTGCAGGTCGATAATATGGATCCCGTTTCTCTCCGTAAAAATGTAGGGAGCCATCTTAGGGTTCCATCTTCTGGTCTGATGTCCAAAATGGACGCCTGCTTCCAGCAGCTGCTTCATAGAAATAACGCTCATGTTCTTACCTCCGTTTGGTTGATTTCTTCCGTATGTCCATATTGTCCTGCCCGCGTTAAGGCCGGACCGTCTCCGGCAACTACCTTCCCTCCACAACCCGGTCCGGGTATCTGAAATCTGTCAGGCTGTAAAAAGAAAAGCACCATCACCGAATTGGCATACGTGATTTTTCAGTGGAATTTTTCACACTGCCACATTTTATTATAACACAATACCCCCTGCAATGCAAGGGGTTCTGTAAATTTCTGTATTTTATTTATGCTATTTTATATAAGCTTTATATCAGACTCTCCCCGGAGGGAAATCTTATATTTCCATAAAATCTTTCAAAAAACTCCCCGGTTCCGAAAATCATTGAACCGTGGAGTTTTTTGTTATGATTCTGATAATTTCTTCCTCACTTGTACCGGGTTCAATCTGATAGGTACCGGCGCTTACTTTTCTGGAAAGTCCGTTGGCACACAGATAATTGTCAAACGCAATGGCATTCTCCACCAGCCCGGCTTCTGCCAGCATTTTGCTCACACTGTAGGAAGTCACGCCAAATTCAATCACAATGGTGACAGCTTCCCCATTTTCGGAAGCGGCAGAATTTTCCTGCCCTCCGGATTCCTGAGGCATGTCAGCAGTCTCCTGGGTACCCCCTTCTTCCCCTGGTTCCGTCGTTTCGGCCGGTTCTTCTCCGTCTGTTCCCGGTTCAGAAGGTGAATTTATCTCATCCGGGTGTTCTTCCCCCGGCAGAGGGTTTTCCTGGGACGAAGGGGAACCGTTCAGAATATCTGTCAGTTTCAGGGAATCGCTTTCCACCATTCCCAGCGCCGAAGCCCTGGCCTTGATCTCCGCATCCGTCAAAGGAGCTTCCTCACGCGTAGTCATTCCCATCAATAGGGCCGTCATGATGATTCCGATTCCCAGTCCCCGCATTTGATATCTCAGTTTCACTTATTTCCTCGATTCTAACGACTCTTATTTTACTGGTTTCTGTACAAGTCTATCACCAGTCTCACTTCCCCGATGCCCAGTCCCAGCTCCTTCGCTATGATGACTGCTGTCTTTCCCTGCCGATAGCGTTCCAGAATTCTGTCCTTATTATTCTGCCGCTCCTCGTCATATGCCTCCTGACTTTCCACAGATTCTTCCGGCTCCCCCATGGGTTCCTCCGGCTCCGTTTCCCGGGCAGTGTCCTGTTTCCAGGAAGCCGGCTCCCAGGCCGGCGGCGCTGCCGCCATTTCTTCCCCGGATACGCCCGCCTCGTCACGCCTCTGTGCCATAACGTTTTCCAGGGCGGCTATGGTCTCACCGGCATTCTTTATCGTATCATTGATCTGTGCCATGATATTTTTGAGGCTGGTATGCTTATTATTCAGCATATCATACAGAAACACTGCCTCTTCATGGTTTTTGTGGATTTCCGAAAGAACCGTATCCGAATACTCGTTTACTGCCATGATTTTCTCATTGGAAAGACGTTCCAGGGAGCGTTCTGTTTTCTCCATGGAATACGAAACAGCCTCTTCCACAACATCATCCACATGGTTCCTCACGGACTCCAGTTCCTGGCTGACCAGATTTTTTATCTCATTTTCTGCCAGTCCTCCTGAAAGCACCCCCTTTTTTTCGGGAATCAGAAAACTCAAAAGAAAAATAAGGCTTCCCGCGATCAGCAGGATAACTTCAATTATATCCATTTCTTCCGCCTATCTCCGTTACCGTCCGCAGCGCCTTCAGGCAGCTCCCCTCCCGGTCCCGGTTCACTGCCGCAGACGGCAATCAAATTTTCATATCAAAGCCTTCCCGGGTCTTTACCACCACCCGGTCCTGGGAAGTTTTCCCCTTCCTCCGGCGCCCGCCGTCGCCTGTGTACTGTCCATTGCCCTTTTCCTTGGCGTCAGGCTTCTGTTCATGCCACTGGGTATTATCGCTGCTGTGCACTTCGCGTATATTCTGCTCCACAGCCTTCTGAACCTGGGCACTGAAGTTACTCTGGTCTACCATCCCTTTATTGTCTTCATTATGTTTGATGGTGGTATAATCCTGAGCCCTGGATATTGTCGTCAGTTCAATTGCCCCAAATGCCATATGCACACCTTCTTTCTCAGTGGATGTCAATTCCGTTACTGTTCACAGAGGGAACAGCAGCCGGTTTACAAGGGTACCATCCTCACTTCCCCTTCTTCCTTGACAAATTTACAGTACCGGTAATTGGTCTGAATGAGCCTGCTCACACTTCCGATGATGATGGTTACATTGGAATAAATCTGCTCATTGACCACCACTTCCGCCTCTTCCCTGGTCTCCATCATCTCCTGCAGGGATGCAAGTCTCCGGTTCAGGCGGTCCAGCTCCGCGCTCTTCTCCTGAATCAGGGATACCACACTCCTCATATACCGCAGCTGGCCGTCATTAAACTGGAGACCGCGCCTTTGTTTTTCCTTGAAATTATCGTAGATCACCTGGGCCGCATTTACCGTCTTTTTTCTTTCCTCAATGGCGGTCTGCACATGTTCAAGCTGGGAGATCAGCAATGGTTCCACCCCCACCTCCAGGGTAGTCGCCGTACTCATGCTGGCCCCGATGGTTTTTGCTATGATGGCATTTGCCGCCTGTACACGGCCTCCCAGGATGATTCCCCTCCTGCCGTCCACTTTCACATCAGACCCTGAGGACACGGTACAGTGAAGAATCGCCTCCGTCTCCACATATCCCCCGGACACCACCCTTGAATTCTCCAGGAATTTCACAATGATGTCTCCCCGGGCACGAAGATAGCCTTTTCCCATGCCGTTCATGCCCTTTGCTATAATGATATTTCCACCGGCAATGATGGTGGCGCCTTCCACGGAACCGTTTACCACCACATTCCCGCCGGCCTTCACTTCGAAATTCTCATCCACATTGCCCGCGATTTCAATACTTCCATCATAATTGATATTGCCCGTGGATACATTGACCCCTTTCACCTGGTATACACTGGACACCACCACTTTCTTATCTACCAGCGACACATGGCCGTCCACCTGGGATATAATGGAAAGTTTATCCTCGGTTAAATCGATATTTTTGCCGAACTTTAATGTCTCCTTCTTCACTTCACGGCATTTGATGGACTTGCCGTGTACATCACAGCCGGGCTCCCCGGGCTGTTCCGGAATAATACGGGCCAGCACCTGGCCTTTCCGGCACTGGTTGATGGTGGTCAGTTTAAAATAATCCACACGGCCGTCTTCCCTGTGGGCCGGACGTTTATGTAGATCAATGTTAAAAGAATATTCTATCTGGGCGTCTTTCCCCTGTACCGGCCTCTTTCCTTTAGCCACAATAATATCAGTACAATAAACCCCCTCTGACTCAAAATGCTCCTGAAGGGAATTCTCCTGTATTCCATAAACAATATTTTTATTTTTGATATCCCGTAGAAAATCTTCCTTTGTCAGCCTCTGGCCGCCCTCCGACGGCGGGATAAACCGTACCGTGGCCATCATGTCATCTTCGCTCACATCAAGCATATAAGTCTCCGGGCAGACCGGACACTCCCCATCCCCCAGATGGCAGATCCCGTCTTCTTCAAACTGAATCTGCATTTCTATCCGCTTTTTGTCGTAAGGAATTTTCAATCCATCCAGATACTTCCAGACCTCCTCCTCCCGGATTCCCTCCCCGAAACTTTTCGGCGGATACAGGGCAATGCCATATCCTTTAAAATCATTTACCAATCGAAAATAACCATTCTGCATAGCCTGATCCCCCCACCTAATTATTTGAAAGAATACCCATATAGTTCCCCATTTTTACCTTCATCTTCTTTAAGGCCCTGGTATGCAGCTGCGATACCCTGGACTCAGAAACCTCCAATATATTACTGATTTCCTTCAATGTGAGATCCTCGTAATAATATAGAGTGATCACCTTCTGTTCCTTCTCCGTCAGAAGCTGAAGGGCTTCCCCCAGAACTTTTGTCAGTTCTTCCCTTTCCACCCGCTCTTCCGGTGCTTCAAAATGCGATGTGGTATGTCTTCTGTAATCCTGAGACACATCGCTTCCCTGTTCCATATATTCATTCAGTGAAACCAGCCCGGTAATCTTCATCTGGGACTGCCAGTCCAGGTACTCATCATTTGAAATCCCCAGCCCCCTGGCGATTTCCTCATCCGTAGCCACATGTCCTGTGTTCTGCTCCACTTCCTTGATAACTGCCTCTATTTTTTTCTGTTTTTGTCGGATTGTTCTGGGAATCCAGTCCATCTTGCGGATCTGGTCCAGTATGGCGCCCCGGATACGCAGACTGGCATAAGTCTCGAATTTTACGTCTTTCAGATAATCAAATTTATCTATGGCATCTATCAGGCCAAAGATACCATAGCTTACCAGATCTTCATACTCCACATTATAGCCCAGATACATGCTGAGCCTGCCCGCAACCACCTTCACAAGAGGAGCATATTCCAGAATCAGCTGCTCTCTGGTTTCCGGTGATTTCATCTTCGCATATTCTTCTAACAGTTTTTTCCTGCCTGCCTCATCCATGAAATCTCTGCTCCTTCTTAAATGTTATCATACTGTCCGATACGAAATCTGTCAAGAAGATTTTTGCCGGCCCTTTTCCTCCGGCTTCTCTTCCCCTCCTTCTTCCGCTTCTTTTTCGATGACCTCCCCCTCTTCCTTCAGCCTCTCCTCATTTTGCTTTTCGAAGAAATCCAGTGTCCACTTCAGCACACTTCCCAGCACAAAAAAGATCACCAGTACCACAAACAAAGCAACCAGCTTTTCAAACATGGTATACTTTTCCACATAAGTAATAACACATGTCACCGCCCCCGCTGTCAGCATCAGGAGAAGCGGCATATTCTTCCTGTTCATATTTATACCCCTAGCGCGCTTTGGCGCGCATACCAATCAGTATTTGAAAGGAACTTCCAAACTTACACCCTCTGCCCGTTTCAGCGGGCGCTCCATTCATTATTTGAAAGTGTTCTTCAGATGATCTTTTCTGGTTTTCCAACGGCCCGGATATGAAAAGCACCTGTTTCCGGATAAAAAACTACCGTTCTCCCGTAATTTGCCCCTGTATCCTGTGCCAGGATAGGAATCCTGAGTGCATTCAGTTTGGCTTTTGTAGCCTCCACATTCCGGTTGCCCACCTGTGCCACCGACGCACCTGACCCGCTTCCCTGAAAGTTAAACATTGTGGCACCCCCGGCAATCTTCGCAACCATGCGGACGCGCCTGGCTCCCATTCTCTCCAGCTGCCGCACCAGCTCTTCTATGCCAGTATCCGCAAATTTCGCAATATTATGCTGTCCGCTGGTGATGGCCTTGCTGTCCGGCAGCATAATATGTACCAGTCCGCCGATTTTGTTCATCGGGTCCCGGATGGCAATGCCGACACAGGACCCCAGCCCCAGAGTCATCACACCATTGGGGCTTATGCAGGTCTTCAAGTCTGCTATTCCTACTTTCAATATTTCACTCATGAGTCATTTCCATATCCTTTTGTCCGTTCTATTTTTACAATGCAGTATCAGCCCAGATTTACCGGAACTCCCAGGGCCGTGAGTATCTTTTCATAAGATTCCAGATCCGGAATCAGGATGAAATATCCATCCAGCTTCACTTCGTCATAGAACTGGGACTGTATCAGCAGAATCTTATCACCGTAAATACCAAACTGAATGGCCGGTACACTCAATATTGCCCCTGCCATATCCACCGTCACGGCAGGAGGGGACGGACTTACCGACAAGTTTGTCATCATGGACAATGAATTTAAGTAAGCGCCTGTGATGATATTGCCCACTTCCTGCATGGCAGACAGACCCATCTCCTCAAATTCTTCTCCCTCCGGGAACATACCCATGGTAATTTTCTGGATCAGATGCCTGGCGCTTTGCTCTTCCACCATAAACATCATGCTCCCCGTGATATCCCCTTCCACACCCAGGAATACCCCTGCCATGATCTGTTCTTCTCCCCCCATCAGCTCCCCTACCTCAGAAAATTCCAGAAGTCTGACCTGGGGTACTTTCATATCCACTTTACACTGAAGCATCTGGGACAGCGCTGTCATTGCATTGCCGGCCCCAATATTCCCTATTTCTTTCAGTACATCATAATATGTTTCTGAAACTTGTTCCAAAATCTCGCTCATACATTGCCTCTCCCGATTTGTCCTGCCAGTTTCAACACTACAACGAAAAATCCTTATTCTGAAGCATATTTCTTTTTCAGCCGGTTTCTTCTCTCTTCCTCAAAGATATATTTGATAATCTCTTCCCTGACCGTGGGATCCAGGTCATAAAACTGTACCCGGTGCTCAAATGTACCCTTGCGGTTATCCAGCTCAATGGAACTGATCACCCTGCTGATCACTTCGTATTTTTTGTGCTCACCGCCGTTCATCAGATGATAGCTGCAGTAGATCAGGCTGCCAGGCTCATAGCGCTGGGTGGATAAAAAGCGCAGACCACCCCCGCTGATGTCCACAATGACGCTCTGCTTCAGCGGAAGCCCTTTCGCCAGCGTGTACGGCTGTCTGCTTTCTATGGTCTGGACTTCCTCTTCCTGCAGGCTGCGTGTATTCATCTCCAGCGCACATCCCAGGCGGTAGAACTCTCTTCTCTGGTACTTCCGCAGATTACTGGTAATCTCCAGCAGAAGCAAGTAGGTATTATTACTCTTATACCGGTCAATAATTCTTGCAAGACACTGGAACAGCCCGCTTGCAGCGTAAAATACCATGTCAAACTCCCCATCCACAGGAAGCAGGATCAGCTTTGTCTTCTCCATAGGCATTGTGATCTCAATGGTATCTTCTGACTGGATATCATAGACCGTACTATGGTAGACCTTTCCTGCCACACCAGGCTGATCCTCGTTTTCACGCGCAACCGCCTGTAATTCGATTTTATCCCCTACCGAAATAAACTTGGAAAACATAATAACCACCACCCTTTTTCATTTTACCTTTTGCCTGCAATCATATACGAGAAAAATGCCGCCATGCCCCGTTTTGGCTGTCTCTCTGCCTCTTTCTTATCCAAAAGCCTTCCCGCAATCCTCTCATATGCCATTGTGGACTTTGCACCGGGATTGTGCAGGGAAACCGGAACCTGCTGCATAACCGACCGGGACAGCTGGGTATCCTCCGGCACACACCCCAGATATATCATTGGCACCTTTAAATAGCGCTCAACCACCGCGTTCAGTTTATCGTAAAGCACCCTGCCCTCCGATTCCTTTGACACCCTGTTTGCAATGAGTTTTACCTTCGTCGCATTGGCGTCAAACCTCACGTGGCGGTATAATGCCTTTAAAAGCGAATAGGAATCTGTTATGGAAGTCGGTTCCGGCGTGGTCACAAGAAGAATTTCCCCGCTGGCCACCAGAAACTCCAGCACCGCGTCTGAAATACCCGCCCCTGTATCCACAATGATGATGTCCGCAATGGTATCCAGCTGGGACAGATTCTGGATAATATAACTTAGATAATCACGGCTTAAATTAGACATTCCCGCAATACCGCTTCCGCCGGAGATAAAGCCTACTTCCATGGGGCCCCATGTAATAATATCCCTGATACTTTTTCCCTGGTAAATCAAGTCACATAAATTATGCTTCGGCACCGCCCCGAACATAATCTCTATATTGGCAAGGCCAAAATCCGCATCCAGAATAATGACTTTCTTTCCCATCTTGCGAAACTGAATCGCCAGATTAATAGAGGTATTGGATTTTCCCACACCACCTTTCCCGCTGGTGACAGTAATGACCCGGGCCAATGCTTTCGGCTGTTGCTGGCCTGCCTTTAAAATACGTAATTGTTCTGCCTGGTCCATATCTACCTCCTGATTCCGGTTCCGTCCGTTCAGCGCTGTTCCTTCAGCTTCTTTCCTGCCTGGTACTCAGGATCTGTTTCACAGTCTTCTGGGGATTAAAAAGTTCAATGTCATTGGGCACATTCTGTCCGTTGGTCACAAATGCTATGGGTGTTCCTGTATACAGTTTCAGGTTCAGCAGGTTTCCCATGGCCCCCGTCTCGTCCAACTTTGTAAAAATCAGCTGAAAATCTGCAATTCCCTCATAGGTGGAAACAATCTTCAGCAGATCCCGGTACTTGGTTGTGGCGGATAGTACCAGAAAGGTCTGACACTCTCCCGCATCCCTCAGGGTCTCAAACAGCCTTTTCATATGCTCCAGCTGCTCTTCGTTTTTGTGGGAATGACCCATGGTGTCCACAAAAATATAATCAAAATCTTCAAATTCCTCCACGGCTGCCTTCGCCTCATCCTCCGAATAGATGACCCGGAAGGGTACCTCCAGAATATTGGCATAGGTTCTGAGCTGTTCCACAGCGGCTATCCGGTAAGTGTCGGCGGTCAGCATGGCAACTCTTTTTCTCTCTTCCACCGCAAAATTGCTGGCAATTTTGGCTATGGTTGTGGTTTTGCCCACCCCGGTGGGGCCCATAAAAAGCACGATCTTTGTCCTTCCCTCTGCCGGAAGGATGCCTTCAGCCCTGCCGAACTTCAATATCATTTTCTGGTATACGTTTTCCAGAATATAATCTATCGGCAGATTGGCCTGCCCTGCCAGATCCAGATCATCCACAATCTGATTGGCATACTTTTCATCCACTTCGCTTTCCAGCATGGCGTTATATAAGAGCCTGATAAAACGCTGCTGTTCCGTAAGTTCCTGACTTCCCGGCTTCTCTTCCTGGACTTCCTCCCTTGTTTCGCCTTCCGGACCTGCATTCTCCCCGCCCGTTTCTTCTTTTTCCGTCTCGTTTTGCTGAAACCGGCTCATCAGAAGTTCCTGAAGGCTGTCAAGTCTCTGCTCAATGGAAGCCTTGTCTTCCATATCCTGGTTTTTCCTGCCGGAAAGACCCATGGAAGCCTGCGTCCTTTCCCCGGCATCCTCTCTGGTGGGCACGGATTCCCTCCGCACGGCGCTCAGGGCATCCCTTTCCTCTTCCAGGGCGGCTGTAACCTCAGTCTGTTTCGGCCTGAAAATCGCCGCCAGCCCTTTGCGCTTTACTTCTTTCACATTCATGATGACAACGCCGCTGCCAAGCTCTTTTCTGGCAGCTTCCACTGCTTCTTCTTCCGTCCTGCCCAAAAACTTCTTTATAATCATTTTATGCTGTCACCATCCCTACTGATTGCAATTCCACATTAGATTCCACTTCATTATAGGATACAACCACCAGATCCCTGTAATAGTCTTCCGTCAGACGCTTAAAATACATACGTACAATGGGCGAAGTGATAATAATAGGATTCTTTCCAAGATTTTCCAGTTTCTGCACTTCTTTGCCTACGGAATCGATAATGGCCCTTGACCTGTTGGGATCCAGATTTAAAAACGCACCGTTTTCCGTCTGTTTCACACTTCCCATAATTTCCTGTTCCACCTTCGGATCCAGGGTCACCACATTGGTGGTCTCGTGGTTGGGGAAATATTTTGTGGAAATCGCCCGCTTCAGGCTCTGTCTCACATACTCTGTCAATATATCGGTGTCCCTGGTGGCAGGCGAGTAATCCGCCAGAGTCTCCATGATGGTCAGCAGGTCCCGGATAGAAATGCCTTCCCGCAGAAGATTCTGTAAAACCTTCTGAATCTCGCCCAGACCCAGAAGCTTGGGCACCAGTTCCTCCACAAGGGAAGGATTGGACTCCTTCAGATTGTTGATCAGGTTCTGGACATCCTGTCTGCTGAGCAGGTCCGCAATGTGCTGTCTGATAATTTCCGTCAGATGCGTGGCAATGATGGAAGGCGGGTCAACCACGGTATAGCCCAGGCTCTCCGCCCGCTCCCTCTGCCCCTCCGTAATCCATATGGCAGGCAGATGGAAAGACGGTTCAAAGGTGGGTATACCGGCGATTTCCTCTTCCACATACCCGGGGTTCATGGCCATGTAATGGTCAAAAAGAATTTCCCCTTCGCTGACCTGGATTCCTTTTATCTTGATAATATACTGGTTCGGATTCAACTGGATATTATCCCTCAGGCGGATGATGGGAACCACGGTACCCAGTTCCACCGCGATCTGCCTTCGTATCATGACCACACGGTCAAGCAGGTCTCCGCCCTGGTTCACATCTGCCAGGGGAATGATACCGTATCCGAATTCCAGCTCGATGGGGTCAACCTGCAGGAGACTCGCCACATTTTCCGGCTGTCTGATCTCGTCCGCGGCCAGCTCGTCGCCGTCCACTTCGCTCTCGATGGCCGCTGTCTCCAGATTGCTGGCGATAATCCTGCCGCCTACAATAAAGACAAGTCCCATACCCAGGAATAAAAGCGTGTTCAAATCCGTAAATACGGACAAAAAAGATAAAGTACCCCCCACCATGTACATTACCTTTGGTATACCAAACAACTGTTTTACAATGGCTGGGCCAAATTCTGATTCCTTGGTTCCCTTTGTGACCAGTACACCGGTGGAAAGAGAGATCAGAAGCGAGGGAATCTGGCTCACCAGACCGTCGCCTATGGTCAGAATACCATAGGTATCCAGGGCCGACGCAGGCTCCATTCCCATGCGCAGCACACCCATTGCGATACCACCCACCAGATTGATCACTGTCAGCAGAAGACCCGCCGTGGCATCTCCCTTGACATACTTGACGGCACCGTCCATGGAGCCGAAAAAGCTGGATTCCTGCTGTATCTTGTCACGTCTCTCCTTTGCTTCCTTATCGTCTATGGCACCGGTATTCAGGTCGGCATCAATGGCCATCTGCTTACCGGGCATGGCATCCAGCGTAAATCTTGCCGTTACTTCAGCCACACGCTCGGAACCTTTATTGATTACCATAAACTGAATCATAATCAGGATAAGGAAAACAATGGCACCTACAATCAGGTCGCCTCCACCCACAAATTCGCCGAAAGTCAGAACAACATTTCCCGATGTACCGTTTACCAGAATATACCTTGTGGAAGACACGTTCATGGCAATCCTGAAAATGGTGGTAAAAAGGAGAACCGTAGGGAAATAGGACATATCCAGTACTTCCTTGGTGAACATGCACGCAAACAGAATTGTGAAGGCTATGGCAATGTTAAATGCCATAAACACATCAAGAAGTCCCGCGGGAATCGGCACAATCAACATAATAAACGCCACAAGTACATAAATGGCTACAATAGCGTCCGTTTTTGCCAATCTTGCATTCACGCCATACTCCTCCTTTCCTTCAAACCTGAAATTCCGGTGGATTCACCGGTTCTGTATTCTTAAATCCTGCCCTGCAGCTGATACACAAATGCAAGCACTTCCGCCACCGCCTGGTACAGCTCCGGCGGCACGGCCTGGCCTATGTCCACATTTGCGTACAGCATTCTTGCAAGGGGTTTATTTTCCACAATTTCAATGTTATTTTCTTTGGCAGCCTCTTTGATACGGGCCGCCAGATAATCTTCACCTTTCGCCAGCACAATGGGCGCATCCGCCACGTCCGGGTCATACTTGATAGCCACGGCATAGTGGGTGGGATTCGTGATGACCACATCCGCCTGGGGAAGGCTCTGCATCATACGCCTCATGGAAGTCTCCCGCATCTTCTGCCGTATCTTGCCCTTGATCTGCGGATCACCTTCCTGCTGTTTGAATTCTTCCTTGATCTCCTGCTTGGTCATCTTCATATCATTTTTGAATTTCAGTTTCTGGTAAATGAAGTCGGCCAGCGCAATCAGAAGATAGAGCGCCGCGATCCGGATTCCCAGGTCCGTCACGGTATTCGATACAAGCTGCAGCGCCTGCATCAGGGTAATATCATATAAATTTAACAGTAAAACCCATTTGTCTTTCAGATAACCATAGCAGATATAGACGATCAGGCCGATCTTTGCTATGGATTTAATCAGTTCCACCAGAGAATTCAGCGACACAAACTTTTTAAAACCCTTTATGGGATTCAGCTTGCTCAGCTTGGGTTTTAAGGGCTTTGTGGTGGGCTTCCACTTTACCTGTACAATATCGCACACAAATGCAACCGTAACTCCGATCAGCAGGATCGGCGCTATGATAACCAGTATTTCCGTAAGCATATTACGGAACAGAATGGCGGTATCCCTCTGCGGCATTGTCCCGTCCGGAAACACAATCATCTCCGGAATCTTGCCGTAAATATTCTTGAAAACTTCCATAAGCTGGATGCCCATGTGCCCCACCCAGAACTTCAGTACCAGAAACAGGGACAACAGTCCGAAACCATTGGCGATCTCCTTGCTCTTGGCAACCTGGCCTTCCTTCCGGGCGTCATTCAGCTTTTTCTGGGTGGCAGGCTCTGTCTTCTCACCGCCCATACCCTGCTTCGCAAAAAACTGCAGATTATAGCGAATCATGTCATGCCTCCCACAAAAGAACGAATCATTTTGTCCATTTCCCCAAAAATAAAGTCCGCGATTCCCGGCAGCATGCCTGCTGTCAGAAATAGAACCCCCAGTCCCACCAGAATTTTGAACTGAATACCCACAGCAAACATATTCAGCTGCGGCGATACCTTGGCCAGAATTCCCAGAACCGCATTCAGCAGCAAAATGGAACAGAATATGGGCAGCACAATCCGGAAACCGATAATCACATAGTCTCCCAGAAACTCCAGCATGGAATCCAGCAGCGCGTCACTGCGGAACACTGCCCCGTTTACGGGAATCAGAATAAAAGTATCTGCCATTGCACCGAAAAAATACCGGTACATTCCCGTACAGATCATCATCAGCATCAGTACATACTGATACAGCACGCCCGTGATGCTGGTATTTTCCCGGGTCGTGGGATCCATCAGCGTCACCATGGAAAGTCCGGTCTCCATATCCGCAATGGAACCGGCAAAATTCACTATGGTGGTACAGATATTTGCCGCAAAACCCACCAGCAGTCCCACGATGGCTTCCTTCATCACCACAACGGCATATTCCAGTATAGTCTGATAAACAACCGCCTCCACCGGGGTCAGGGCCTGGTATAAAAGGAGCGCCGTAAAAAAACTCATCGCAATCCGCACATTGGAAGGGGTATTCCTCAGGCTGAAAAACGGGGCCACATGCACAAAACTGGCCACCCTGACAAAAATCAAAAGGAAATATTCCAAATCATACACGGAAAACGAATACTGAATCATCCTGTCAGGCTCCCGTTATTGGTTGATATATAAACTGAAATCAGTCCAGAGGTTCGTCATAAACTCCACCATGCTGTTCATCATCCAGTTTCCAAACAGCACCAGCGCCAGAAATACACAGATAATTTTCGGCACAAAAGTAAGCGTCTGCTCCTGAATGGAAGTCACTGTCTGAAAAATACTGATTACCAGACCCACACACAGCGACACCAGCAATACCGGAAGGGAAACTCTGATAATCATAAACAGAGCCTGCCTTGTAATGTCCATTACGACATCGACTGTCATCCTGATACGCCTCCTTTGTTTTCAAAACTGTCAATTAATTAATGGTAAAACGAATTTACCAGTTCTCCCAGAACAAGGTTCCAGCCATCTGCCAGCACAAACAGAAGTATCTTAAACGGCATGGAGATGGTTGTGGGCGGCAGCATCATCATACCCATACTCATCAGGGTAGAAGCCACCACCATGTCAATGACAATAAAAGGAACATAAATCACAAATCCGATCCAGAAAGCCATTCTCAGCTCACTGAGCATAAAACTCGGCAGAAGCACGGACAAGGGAATGTCTTCCAGCGTCTCCCCATCCCAGTCCTGCCCCGCTATCTGCACAAAAAGCTCCACATCCTTCAGCTGCGTCTGATCGTACATGAATGTCCGCAAAGGGACGACTCCCCTCTCCAGGGCATCTTCCATGGTAATTTCCCCCGCCTGATAAGGCTGGTAAGCCTCCTCATTGATCTGGGTAATGGCAGGTTCCATGATAAAAAAAGTCAGTATCAGGGCCAGCCCCACCAGAACCTGGTTGGGGGGAGCCGTCTGCGTGTTCAGCGCGGCACGGGTGAAATGCAGTACAATGATGATACGCGTAAAGGAAGTCATCATTATGATAAGGAGGGGCGCCAGGCTGATCAATGTCAGTGTCAGCAGAATCTGCAGGGAACCGTTGATCTCCCCGTTTCCATTGCCAACCGTGATATTCAGATAATTATCCGCATTCTGGTCCGAACTGGCAAATACTGTCATTGAACTTAGAATACACAATATGCCCACCAGAACCAGTAGGCATATTGCGGTTACTATTCGCTTGGATATACGCTTATTTTTCATCATGCATCTGATTTTCCTTTGGCTCATCCCGGGCGGCATCCTGCTTCGCTGCAGCCTTGTCGAGAAACTCCCTGAAACGGAAGCCGGGCATGGGAGCCGTTTCCTTCAGCTGCTCTCCCGGAATCTCTCCCAGCATGGTGACTGTATCTTTACAGACAGCAATCACCATATACTTCCCGCCTGCCCGTATAATCTGGATATACTTATTATTCGCAATACGAGTGGTCTCTATAACCTCAATATTTTCGTTTACACTCTGCCGCTTCTGGTAATTTGCAATCCACCTGGTAGTCCAGGCCGTGACGCCAAGCACTGCCACAAAAATAAGCAGCACAGTGATAAACTGGGCATAACTGCCGGCACCTGAAGCCAGTGCCAGCATCAGCCGATGACCTTCTTTACAGCCTCAAGGACACGGTCCTCCTGGAAGGGCTTGACGATAAAGTCCCTTGCACCTGCCTGAATGGACTCCACCACCATGGCCTGCTGTCCCATGGCAGAACACATGATTACCTTTGCATTTCCGTCAATTTTCTTGATCTCTTTCAGGGCCTGGATGCCGTCCATCTCGGGCATCGTAATATCCATCAGCACAAGATCAGGGGAAAGTTCCTTGTACTTCTCCACAGCCTTCGCGCCGTTCTCTGCCTCACCTGCAACATTGTAACCGCCTTTGGTCAGGGTGTTCTTGATCATCATCCTCATGAACGCCGCGTCATCGCAGATCAAAATATTTTTTGCCATCTCAAATTTCCTCCTACTTGATAATCTCTGTTACTCTCACACCGAAGCTTTCTTCAATTACTACTACTTCCCCCTTTGCCACGAACTTGCCATTTACCAGTACGTCTATGGGTTCACCGGCAATACGCTCCAATTCAATAATCGTGCCGGGTGCAAAGTCAAGAATTTCGGAAATCGACTTGGTCGTACGGCCAAGTTCTACGGTGACATTCAGCGGAACATCCATGATCAGGCCAATATTCTCCTGACCCGCGATCACCCCTCCATCGCCGGAAAAACTCTGGAACTGGGCCGGCTGGACATTGATATTCTGTGCTGCGGCCCCAGGCATTCCCATCTGAGGGTTCATTCCCATGTTCATCATCTGGGGATTCATCCCCATTCCCATCATCTGGGGATTCATTCCCATCCCCATCATCTGAGGGTTCATCCCCATCCCCATCATCTGGGGGTTCATTCCCATGTTCATCATCTGGGGATTCATTCCCATATTCATGGCATTCGTATCCATCTGGGGCGCCATACCGCCGGGCATGCCCATGTTCATGGCACTCGCATCCATCTGGGGCGCTGTTCCCATACCGGGAGCCGGCGTGGCAGGTGCCGGTTCGGAAGCCTTGGAATCTGCCTCGGCCGTGGAACCGCTCTGTGAATTCATAAATGTATCCACCACCCTGCGGGCAAAATCCACCGGATACAGCTGCATGATGGAACTATCCACCAAGTCGTCAATCTGCATGCGGAAAGATATTTTTACAAAAGTCCCTCCCAGGAACGGCGATACATCTTCCCCGTGGGCCACCTGGGCCAGATCCAGCAGGGAAGCCTCTGGCGGACTGATATCGATCTTGGTCTGCATCATGGTGGAAAGGGACGTGGCTGAAGCTCCCATCATCTGGTTCATGGCCTCGGAGATGGCGCTTAAGTGCAGTTCACCAAGTTCTCCCTCCGTATTGGTGCCGTCACCTCCCATCATCAGGTCCGTGATCACCTTTACGTCATGTTCCTTCAGAATCAGGATATTGGTGCCATCCAGCCCCACCGTGTATTTTATCTGTATAAATACACATGGTCTTTCATATTGTGTCAGGAGATTATCCCATGTGGCAAATTCCACCACCGGGGTGGTAATATTGACCTTTCTGTTTACCAGGGAATACAATGTAGTGGCAGAGGAACCCATACTGATATTGGCAACCTCTCCAATGGCATCTTTTTCCACATCAGAAAGGAGCTCATCTCCCCCAGCTGGAGTAATATCCACTAAATCCATGATTTCTTCATTATTATCCATCGTTCCCGACTCATCGTCATCGGACAAATCCATGCCAGCTAATAATGCGTTTATCTCGTCTTGAGACAACCCGTCCATTGTTTATTCCTCCTCTCTAATAACCGATGTAATCCTGACAGCATAAGAGTCTCTTTCAGTGCCGGGTAACGCGGTAAATTTTTTGATATTGCCTACATAAATATTCATATCCTGATCCACACCGGAATCAAGCCGGATACAGTCTCCCACCTGCAGATTCAGGAAATCATTTACGGAAATGGAACTCTTGCCAAGCACAGCCCTGATAGGCACATCCACTTTCCGGATCAGGGATTCAATATATGCCTCATAATTCTCGTCATGGTTCTCCTGCATGGTGGAATACCAGTACTTGGTATTCAGCTTATCCATGACATCTTCCAAGGTAAAGAACGGAAGACAGATATTCATGAAGCCCTCTACATCCCCGATTCTTATCTCCAGTGTCACAATGGCAACCATGTCACTGGGTGCTATGACCTGTGCAAACTGTGAGTTTGTCTCCAGCCGGCTCAGCACAGGTGATATATCGATAACGTTTTTCCACGGTTCCCTGAGCAGCTGGGTGAACATCACCAAGATCTTCTCAATGATGATCTGTTCTATCTCGGAAAATTCCCTGCCTTTCTCCAAAGGCACCCCGCTTCCTCCCAGCATGCGGTCCAGCATCGCATATCCAAGGTTGATACCCAGTTCCATGATAATCGAACCGTTCAAGGGCATAAAATTAATAATCCCCATGATGATAGGGCTGGATAAGGAATTCGTAAACTCATTAAATGTAATGGCTTCGGATCCCACCACTGAAACCTGTACGTTTTTGCGGAGATACACCGGAAGATTTGTGGAAATCAACCGGGCATAATGTTCAAATATAATTTCCAATGTCCTCAAATGTTCTTTTGAAAATTTGGTAGGACGGCTGAAATCATAATTCCTGACCTTTTTCTCATCCTTTTGCTGCATCTGGTCAGCGTCCAGTTCACCAGTGGACATCGCGTTCAGCAGGGCATCAATTTCCGCCTGAGAAAGAATCTCGGCCACACAAGCTCACCTCCTGTCACATGCTTTTGCATCACTTATGTCTCTCCCATCAACCACCGTATTTTATATTGCTGAGAGTAACTCCATATATGAATTTCGACTGAAATTCATTCTGGAGGGCCTCGAGAATCTCATTCCTGATATCCTCCGTGAAAGAAGCACGGCACTCATCTTCAGTGTAACGGCTCACCACGGCAGACACTGTATTTTTGATCACCTCGTCGTAGCTGGCGATAGTCTCCCCATAGGCAGCATAATCCGCATGGGTCTTATCCATCAGCAGGGCAATGTCAAACACAATATACACATCTTTTCCGCTGCCTGCTTCCCCGGCCGCCTGGGACCGTGCCAGCTGGATGGTCTGTGATCCCATGGAATGGGTATCCGTGTCAGATAACGCCACTGTGGGGCCTTCTCCCGGACTGTAAAGCTCCAGGTTCATTGCCACCGCAATGCTGTCCATCAATTCAGCCGTCTTTTTGTTCGTGCTGATGATATTCATCATCATAACTGCTGACAATACAATATTTACGATCATCAGAACCAGTATCAGCACACTCAGTAAATTCTTTTTCATGTCTGCAAAACCCTTTCTTCTATTCTTATCCAGCCTTATCTGACGGATGGATTATAGATTAAAATTTCAACCCTGCGGTTCCTGCTCCTGCCCTCCGGTGTGGCATTGTCGGCAATGGGTACCCGCTCTCCCATCCCTGCGTGTTTGATATCCACGGGATTTAAGGAAGTGGTATCCAGCAAATAATAAAAGACGGACATTGCCCTGGCACTGCTCAGTTCTTCATTGCTGGGAAACTGGGCGCTGTTGATGGGAACATTATCTGTGTGTCCCTCTATTTCTATGCTCCCCTCCCCATAACGTTCCAGGATCTTCCCCACTTTATCAATAATCTGCTGTGCCTCTTCCTTCAGCTGCGCGCTTCCCGAATCGAACAGCAGGCCGCCGTTCATGGTAAGCTTCACATACTGGGCGGTAAAACTCAGCTCCACCTCATCTGCAATCTCGCTCTCCTGCAGGGCTTCCTCTATGGATTCCACCCGCTCTTCATTTTCCTGGAGCCGCTTCTCCTCCAGCATCTCTTCCATTGCATCGGGAGACTTCTCAAATTCTTCCAGCTGCTCTCCGTCCGTTTCGCTGTCTGCCACCTTGCCCGTACTGTTGATATACTGGTCCAGTTCATTCAGCTGGCTGACACCGTTGCTGATCAGAAAGCCATCGCCTATGGCCGTCGCTCCCCCTTCAAATATACTGAATGTATTATTCATGGCAGACACGAACTCCTGCAGCTTGGCTTCCTCAATACTGGACATGGCAAAAAGCATGACGAAAAAGCAGAGCAGAAGGTTCATCAGGTCACTGAATGTTGCCATCCACGCCGGCGCACCGGCCGGTGGCGCCTCTTCCTTGCGCTTTGCCATTATTCCTCACCCCCTGCATCTCCTCCGGCAGCTTCCCTGTCTTTAGGAGAAAGGAAGGATTTCAGTTTTTCCTCAATAACCCTGGGGTTCTCTCCCGCCTGGATGGAAAGCAGGCCTTCTATCATAACCTCTTTCAGCATCATTTCTGCCGCGTTGTCGGCTTTCAGCTTGTTTGACACCGGAATACAGATGGCGTTGGCAAGAACCGAACCGTAAAAAGTGGTAATCAGGGCCACGGCCATGGCAGGTCCCAGTGTGGCCACATTATCCATGTGGTACAACATGTCGACCAGACCGATCAGGGTACCGATCATACCCCAGGCAGGACCCATGGCTCCCAGGGTATCCCAGAAACCGATGCAGTTCTTATGACGCCCTTCGATGCTCACCAGCTCCGTCTCCATGATGGCACGTACCAGTTCCGGATCCGTACCGTCTACCATCAGCAAAATTCCCTTCTTCAGGAAGGCATCATCCATATCGGCTGCCGCTTCCTCCAGGGACAGCAGGCCCTCCTTACGTGCCACGTTGGACAAGTCAATGATCTTTCGGATCATCTCGGAAGTATTTAAGGCCGGGGCCTTGAACACCAGCGTGAAGCTTTTCAGGCCGTTTATGTAGTCCTGCAGGCTGTGTGACGTCAGGGTAGCGGCAAAAGCTCCACCGAAAGTAATGATGGCAGAGGACACATCCGCATATTCCTTGACCAGATTCTCAATGCCGGCGCCGTTCCAGATACCGAAGATCATCATCACAAAACATAAAATAATACCAAGTAAAGACGCAATATCCACGAAAATCACCTAATTCTTTTGCTTCTTTTGATTATTCCGCAAAAATACCCTTTCTATATGATTTTACAAGATTTTTTATCTCTTGTCTACTTTCTTTTACAATTATTTTTTTTCCTGTGGTGAGTGTGATCACCGTATCAGGGGTTTCCTCCACCACCTCGAACAGATGCGGATTCACCAAAATCTTTGTACCGTTCAGTTTTGTCACTTCAATCATCCTGCTTTTCCACCTCAAAACCACCTGTCATGCTATCTTGTCATACCTGCCACCACCTTATTCCATGCCGGCCCGTCTGCAGAAAAAACTTCCGGTCTGCACACAAAGGCTCCCATCCGCGGAAAAGTGCTGCAATCCCCCTGGAAATTCCGAAAGCAATTCCCGCAAGCACCCTGTCTCCATGTAATCAAGTAGGGGAACGCTCTTCTCCACGACTCGCTGCGCCGGGTGCATGTTGCGTCAGTAACAATTTTCCTTATGCACCCGTGTGCACAAATACGGGGGACAGAACCCCTGCCCCCCATTATAACACATCTGGCTGGATAATGCGAGAAAAAATTATCTCTTCAGGTTAGTTAATTCTTCCAAAAGCGTATCTGATACTGTTATGATACGGCTGTTTGCCTGGAAACCACGCTGGGTCGTGATCATCTCCGTGAATTCCGAAGACAGATCTACATTACTCATCTCCAGCTGGCCCGTGGACATATAATCGCCGTCTGCCGTGATATCCACGCCGATACCGTCAAAGAGACCGGAGTTCAATGTGGCAGAGTACAGGTTATCTGCCAGCTTCTCCAGACCTGACGCATTGGCAAACTTGGCTGTGGCAATCTGTCCTAAAAGCTTTGTCATACCATTGTCGTAACTTGCGTAAATCATACCGTTCTGCTGAATAGAAACACCGATCATGGCGCCGTTCCTGCGTCCGGAACCGCTGTTGAACTCGTCATCCGCTCCGTTGGTAGCGCCAATGGTGGAGGTTCCCTTGTTATCAACATTGGAAGTGCCGGACATGTCAATGGTAATGTCCTCGAAATTACCGTTGCCGATACCGCTCAGGTTCAGCTTCACTGTAGTGTTGCTGCCGCTGCCGTCCACCTGCTGGAACTTACCGTTGGAAGCATCATAGGTAACTGTCACACCTGTAAACATACGGCCGATGGTATCGAAGCTGCCATCGCCATTGTTGGCGGTAAAGCTATCCAAAGTAGGTGCCTGGGTCGTCCCGTCAGAACACTTTTCACCATATATCATATTCTTTACCGTACATGTCACTGCCGGGTCAGTTGTAGCATCAACCTCATATACCAGGTTTAGGAATTCATCCGTTGCACCTTCATAACCATACGCCTTGGCAAGATTATCCAGCTGCTGCTCTACAGAAACATCATTTCCGTCCTTATCCTTTATGGTTCCGGGAGTGTTATTCCTAATGTCCGTCAGGCTTGCCACTGCATTCGTATCCGGATCCTCTAATTGTCCAGTTGCGGCATCCCACGCATAATCCTTCCCAAGTTTCACCGTGTCGGCCAGTTCCTGCATCTGGCTGCTTCCAAACAAAGCGGCCGCACCCGGGGCGGTTGTCAGGTCTATCTCTTTTCCATCCGCGTCTATGATCTTGTCAAGCTCCAGACTGTACACATTTTTTGCATCGCTGTCCGACTGTTTGAACACAAACTTTGCGGTATAGCTGTAGCCCAGGGAGTCATAGAATTTGAAATTTACCACCCTGCCGTTGGCGCTGGTCACATCCGTGTCCAGTTTGTCAATGATACCGGACATATAGCCCAAAGTGGTAGCCTCAGGGGGATATGTCATATTTGCGGTATTCATGATACGCAGTGCGGACACCGTATCCTTCTTGATGGCGCCGGTCTCCTCATCCACCTGCCAGCCCATAACATTGTAACCGGTGCTGGTCATGGCCAGGTTTCCGGCTCCGTCCACATAGAAAGAACCATCCCTGGTAAAGTAATTCTCCGTGCCGTTGTTGACTACAAAGAAATTCTGGCCGGTGATCATGATGTCAAAGGGATTACCCGTAGACTGGCTGGCGCCCTGCCCGGTAATATTGACATTGATGGCGCTGGTCTTCACACCGAGACCGATCTGTCTGGGATTGACACCGCCGGTTCCCGTGCTGGAGTTGGCGCCGCTGGCCTTCTGCGTGGTCTGGCTCATCAGCGACGCAAAGGTCATGGAACTTGATTTGTATGCAACAGTGTTGACGTTGGCAATATTATGACCGATAACGTCCATTCTGGTCTGATGTGTCTTAAGACCCGACACACCAGAAAAAAGTGATCTCATCATAGTAATTTGTTCCTCCTGATTTGGAACGGAGCATATATGCCCCTCTCTGTCATTCGAGAAGCTGTAACCTCCTGAAAGGTCCGGTTATACAATCACTGCTCCGTTGATATTCGTGAATATGTTTTCCTCTGCCTCTGTACTGTCCATGGCAGTGACAACAGTCTGGTTGGGTATGTTTACGATAAACGCCAGCTGATCCACAATCACCAGCGAATCCCTGATACCCTTCTGTCCCGCTTTCTTCGTCCCGGATTCCAGCCGCATCAGCTGGCTGTCGCTGAGTTCGATCTTGCGGTCTGCAAGCCTTCCTGCAGCATGCTTGGAAAACTTCAGTTCCCCCGATGTCTTCTGCTCCAAAACGTCCCGAAAGGACATGCCCTGTGATGCTAAGTTCTCCAGGACTTTGCCATCCGTGGCTTTTCGGACCTGCGTCTTTTTTCCCAGATACTGATCCGTCAGCTGCTCAATGGAAATATACCCATTGCCCTGAATCTCCATCCTTGTAAACTCCTTTTTTTATGCTTTTGAAGCGCCTTCCGTTCCCTCTGTACCGGTATCTTCCCCGGTTCCTTCATCCCCGGATTCCCCGTCGCTGTTTTCTTCGTCATTCTTGTCGGCCTCTTCCGCGGCTGCCCGTATTTCCTTCAGTCTCTCAATGTACTTGTTCAGCGTCTTGACCGTATCCGTGGCAATGAAGCTCTTCTCATAATCCGTCATTTCATTGTAAGTCTTCTCAAGTTCGTCGATATCTTCCGCGTTGGACATATCAATGCGGTTCGGATTCGGAAGCTTATTCATCTTGATCGTAAAGTTATATGCCTTGTCAAATGCATTCTTGTATTCCAGATCCACGACAGTGTCCACGTCGTCGATGGAATAAAGCTCTTCTTCAATGGAAACATATGCCTTATTGTTCTCAAATGCCACATAATCCACCTTGCCATACTTATAGGTAGGTTCTCCATCGGAGCCGGTGGTCTTGACATAGACATGGGTGCCCACCAGAGAAGTGGCCCTGGACAGTTCCGAAGTGGCTGCCAGATTCTGCATCTGCTCCACCTGGGAGAACTGTGCATACTGCGAAATAAATTCCGTGTTGGAGGTAGGTTCCAGCGGATCCTGATACTGCATCTGCGCCACCAGAAGCTGCAGGAAAGCGTCTTTGTCCATTCCGTTCTTTTCGGCTGTCAGCTGCTTCTTCAGGGATTTCTGGGATTCTGTCTCCACAATCTGCCCGTTTTCCACGGGTGCCATTAATGCCATACTGTTTCTCCTTTCCTTTTATTCCTTACTTACATTTTCCGGTTCGTCCCGCGGTCTGATTCTGCGTCAGCATTATACCGTGTAACTCACCGTACTTCCGTCTGCCGCCAGCATATCGGCCCTCAGTGCGTCTTCCTCTTCCAGATCCTCCATGGTCAGTCTGTCACCAGTATTGATCCTTCTGGCACGGCCGCGCCTTCCGGATTCCTGCTGGTTTCTGCCCCTGCCCTGCTCCAGGTTGCGCTCAAACTCATGGGTCTGCACGGTCACTTCGATGGCCTCTACCTTCACGCCCTGCTGTTCAAACTGGTCCCTGAGCTGGACCATCTGACTCTCCAGCGCCGCCTTCACTGTCTCGTTCTGCGCAATGAAGTTCGCCGTAACCATTCCGCCCTTGGAAGCCAGCTGTACCTGAACGGTTCCAAGACTTGCGGGATGCAGCTGCATCTCCAGGTTTGTGGTTTCCGCATTCAGCTGAAGTTTCATGTAATCCAGTATCTGGTTCATGATCTGCCTGGTTTCGGCATTCCAGGGATTGTTCCCGGGTACCTCCCGGGCAGTCTGCAGTTCCGGCTGGAAGTTCTCCATTCTGGGATTCTGTGCAAACAGATTCATCTGCTCGCCCTTATCTGCCTTTTCCCCGGAATGTTTTTCGCCTCCCGTCATCTGCTCCCGGCCCTGTCCGGACGCTGTCTGTTCTTCCTGAACTCCGTCCACTTCCACCGTTATCACCGGCGCTTCGCTGTTCGCGGCAGCTGCGGGCTGTTCCGGGGTGTCTTCCGTTCCCTCTGCCGTCAGCATGTTCTCAGGCACTGTCTCCTCTCCGAAGCCTTCTTTCAGCAATGTGAGAAGCGTTTCCGGCTCTGCTCCCAGTTCATCCGCACAGTCCTCAAGGACCGTATCCAGCTGTCCCATGAGCATCCGGTAATTGTCATACAGTTTCTCGTCCGTGATCAGCGCATAAGAATCTTTGGCACCGCCAAGTCCCAGGAGAAGTTCTCCCAGCTTCGAGGCATCCAGCAGGTCTGTCCGGCTGATTCCCAGTTCATCCATGGCTGTCTGCAGTTCTTCCATGGAAATGTCAAAAGCATCGGCAATCTGTTCCATGAAATTCCCTAATGCCGTACCTATCACTTCCATGATTTCTTCCAGCCCTTCTTCCGGCACCCGGGAAACCGCTTCCGTGCTGTCCTGGTCATCCGGTGTCCGGGAAACCGTATCATCTGCCTTCTGGTCCACGGATGATACTTCCGTTTCCTTCTGGTCCGTGGGCTGCAGTTCTTCCGTTTCCCTGCCGTCTTCCTTCTGCACTGCCTGGTTTTCTGTTTCCTGGGTCTTCGGGGATGTACTGTCCTTCTTTCCCGTATTTCCCTGGACATTGCTGTCGCGGGACATACTGTCCGTGGTACCTTTGCTCATCTGACTGCTCCAGACTTTATGAAAGTCCCCGTTTCCGGCAGTTCCCTTTCCGGTGGGAGCGGCTGCCAGATTTGCCAGTACCGAACTTACATCTCTTACAGGTGTACTTGTCATTCATGACCTCCTTTCTTTTTGATTCGGGCACAGAATTTTCTCTCCTGCCCGGGGTGGGGAATACTTCTATATCAGATTCCCCTCTATATAATAATGGGTACTCGGATTTCTTTCCCCAGTATTATATCATGATGTCAGACCAATCACGACGCAGCTGGCCGTTCGGTCTCCCAATGCCATGAATATGGATTTATCTTATCATAATCGGAGTCCATCCGGCCCCTTCATGACATTCCCTGCCCTTACGAATTGGGGCGCATAATCTTTACCAGCTTGGCTGCGATCTCTGTATCCATCACATTCAGGATCTCTGCCCTCTGCTCCACGGTCATGGCTTCCAGGATCTCTGCCACCAGCTCCAGATCATCCATTTCCTCAAATACTTTGGCTACCGCCTTGGGCTTCATGGTGGCATAAGTCTCCACAAACTGCTGTACTTCCTCGCTCTGCTGCTTCTGAATCATCAGCTGCTTTGTGATGGACTCCAGGGTCGTCGGATCTATGGACTCATAATATTTCAGCAGTCCATCCGCGTCCAGTGACGCCACTTCCTCATAAAATTCCGTCTTAATGCGCTGGAATTCCACCTGCCTCTGTTCAAATTCCTGAAGCCGGAGCACCTCTGCCTTCAGGGACTCTATCTCACTGTCCTTGGCGTTGGATGCGGTCTGCAGCCGTTCCACATCCTGCTCCAGCTGTCTGATATATTCCTGGGCTTCTTCTATGCTGGCATAGCCGCCGATCATCTCCTCATCCTCTGTCTCCACTTTGTTGGATGTGGAAGGAAGAATTTTATTAATCACAGGCACATCCTTCAGAATGGGGGTCAGCACACTGCTGCCAAAGCCTCCCACATCCATTTTCACTACCACCACCACAATCGCAAGCCATAAAATTACGATCAGCAGCGTGGCAAAAAATGTCACAAGGCCATTGCCACCGTCTTCTCCCAGGGCTTCCTCCTGTTTTGCAATCTCTGCCGCCCTGCGCCTGGCCTCTTTTTTCTGTGCCTTCTGTTCCTCTTTAAAACGCTTCTTTTCTTCTTTTAGTTTTGTCTTTTCCTCTTCCGCCATGGCGGCCAGAGGAGTCAAATCCTTTGCCATATGTCATCTCCCAAGCAAAATAACGTATTGTCAGGCGAATTTATGCTTCCGCATACTCCGCGCTCCTGCGCTGTCCGTAAGTATAACTGGTCAGCTGGTCAATTTCCTTGCTCTCCTGCCGCTTCTCTTCCATGAGAAATGCCTCAAAAGCTTTTTCTTTCAGGGTCTCGTGTGTCTTTCTCTCCATCCGCACCTCCGTGAGGCGCAGTCTGGCTTCTTCCAGCTTTCGCTCCGCTTTGTCCACGTTTCTCTTCTGTCGTTCTATGTAATCCTCCATGCACCGGATGGCCGCTTTATTTTCTTCGATTTCCCTTAGGTTCAGCCTGCCGGACAGCAGGCTTTCCGCCTCCTGTTCATATCCGTCCTTTCTGGCAAAAAGACCCCTGAGCCGTTCTTCCTCTTCGTCCAGTGCCGCTTTCGCCGCCGAAAATTCCTGTTTTGCCTGCGTCTCCAGCTTCATCTTTATATTGAGAATGCTCTGCATGGAATACCGGAATCTTGCCATGGCTCCCGCCTTTCATCAAAAACCGTCCAAATCCTGCCGGACTAAAAAAGTCCTTTCAGCATATTGACACTGTCCTCAAAAGTATATTTCTCTTCCACATCCTGGCACAGAAAACGGTTGACTGCCTCAATCTTGGAAATGGCATAATCTATGGAAGGATTGCTCCCGTTTTTATATGCGCCAATATTGATCAGGTCTTCCGCCTCATTGTAGGTGGCCAGGACATTTTTCAGCTTTCCTGCCGCCTGCTTGTGATCCCTTGCCGCAATCTGGCTCATACATCTGGAAATACTCTGCAGAATGTCAATGGCGGGATAATGGTTCTTATGTCCCAGCTTTCTGTCCAGCATGATATGTCCGTCCAGAATACTCCGGGCCGTATCCGTGATAGGCTCGTTGAAATCATCCCCATCCACCAAAACCGTGTACAGCCCCGTGATAGATCCCCTTGCCGCACATCCGGCACGCTCCAGAAGTTTCGGCATCTCCGAATACACACTGGGCGGGTATCCCCTGGTCACAGGCGGTTCTCCCCTGGCCAGCCCGATTTCCCGCTGGGCCATGGAAAAACGGGTCAGCGAGTCCATCATCAGCAGCACGTCCTTCCCCCTGTCGCGGAAATACTCCGCAATGGCAGTGGCCGTCTTTGCCGCTTTGTTTCTCTCCAGGGCCGGTCTGTCCGAAGTGGCAACCACCACCACGGAACGCCGCATTCCCTCTTCCCCCAGGTCTCTCTCTATAAACTCACGCACCTCACGGCCACGCTCTCCGATCAGCGCAATGACATTGATATCAGCTTTTGTATTTCGGGCAAACATACCCATCAGGGTTGATTTTCCCACACCGGATCCCGCAAAAATACCGATGCGCTGCCCCTTGCCCACCGTAATCAGTCCATCTACTGCCTTTACACCCAGCGGAAGCACTTCGTCAATGATCTTCCGGCTCATGGGATCCGGGGGCATGGCCTCCACCAGATATGGTGTACCGTCAAAACGTGTACCGTCTACCGGCAGTCCCAGCCCGTCAAGGGTTCTGCCCAACAGTGCATCGCTGACCGTCACCAGCAGAGGATTCCCCGTATTTTCCACGATACATCCCAGGGCAATGCCATCCACATTGTCATAAGGCATCAGCAGTGTTTTTCTGTCCTTAAATCCCACCACTTCTGCCAGTATGGGCCGGCCTTCCCCCTCTGGCGTAATCTCACAGATATCTCCCAGTTTCGCATCCGGGCCCGCGGATTCAATGGTCAGTCCCACAACATTGACTACCTTGCCCTTTTTCCTGTAAAATACCTGCTCGTGCAGTCTATTATATTTTGCGAAGTCAATACTCGCCATCCGCAAAATCAAATCCTCCTAATTTCTGTTCCGACTCCATCCTCCCGCCGCCATACCGGACTGCAGGAAGTCTTTGCCTTGTTATTCCAGTTCCGCTTCCTTTGACCACGCAAGCAGCATCAGCCGGCGTCTCAGTTCCGACATCTGTGTCCCCAGTCCGCAGTCAAAAATACCGTTCTCTGTCTCAATCATACACTCGTTTTTACCCAGGGTCAGATCCTCCACCACATCCACAGTGGTATTCTCGGAAACCGCACCCGCCAGCATCTGCTTCTTCTGCATGCTGACATATGCATAATCCTCCCTGGATACATGTATGATAAAACTGCGGCTTCCCTCGATCTTATGCAGAACGGCAGATATCAGATAAGTCAGTATTTCGCGGTAAGAAGAAAGCTCCACCCCGAAAATATGTTCATATATCCCTGTAATCGTGTCCACAAACTGCGGCTCCAGAACATCAGCCTGCTGCTGGTATTCATTTTCCAGACTCCGCATCCTCTCCAGATATTCCTGCTCCATAGCCCCTTCATGGGCCTGGGCCTTCACAAGTCCTTCATTATATCCCTGCTGTCTTGCCTGGGCAAGCACCTGTTCTTTTTCCGTCTGTGCCTGGGCTGCCGCATCACTGCGGATTCTCTCTGCCTCCGCCCTGGCCTGGGCCAGCATCTCCTCTGCCTCTGCCCTGGCCTGGTCCAGTATTTCTTTTGCCTCGTCCCGGGCTTTGATAATGTTTCCCCCGGATTCCGATGCCTCCAGCACATCCACGGCTCCCAGGCCGGAGACGAAACCACCCTCTCCTTCGGCGCCCGGACGGTCCTCCAGAATCATGGCAAGACGCTTCCTGACCAGTTCATTGCTGTCAATGACCCGTTTTTCCTCATCCTGGGATAATGATGTAAAAAAGTATTTTACCAGATTACTAGACAACGATCTCGTCACCTCCGCCTCTGGAAATGACGATCTCACCGGCATCCTCCAGCTTCCTGATAATATTCACAATCTTCTGCTGCGCTTCCTCCACATCCTTCATACGTACAGGACCCATGAAGTCCATGTCTTCCTTGATCATGACTGCAAGACGCTTGGAAACGTTGTTGAATATGGTATTCTTCACTTCCTCATTTGCATTCTTCAGTGCGACGGACAAGTCATTGTTCTCCACGTCACGCAGCACACGCTGGATAGCCCTGTCGTCCAGGAGCAGAATATCCTCGAACACAAACATCTTCTTCCTGATCTCTTCTGCCAGTTCCGGAACTTCCACTTCCAGGGTCTCCATAATATGACGCTCCGTACCCCGGTCCACCGTATTCAGAATCTCCACCACGGCATCCACACCGCCGATAATGGTGTAATCCTGGTTTACGAGACTTGCCAGCTTGGATTCCAGCACCTTCTCCACCTCCTTGATGATCTCCGGGCTGGTGCGGTCCATGACCGCAATACGCCTTGCCACATCTGCCTGCTTCTCAGGAGGCAGGGCAGACACCACCTGGGCCGCCTGCTGGGGCGCCAGATAGGACAAGATCAAAGCCACCGTCTGGGGATGTTCATCCTGGATAAAGTTGATCAGCTGGGTAGCATCCGTCTTACGCACAAATTCGAAAGGTTTCACCTGCAAAGATGCCGTCAGCTTGCCAATGACATCCATGGCCTTCTCGGAACCCAGGGCTTTCTCCAGCAGATCCTTTGCATATCCGATACCGCCTTCCGCGATATACTGCTGCGCCAGGCATACCTCATAGAACTCGTTGATCACATCTTCCTTTACCTGGGGCGTCACACTCCTGGTATTGGCGATCTCAAGTGTCAGTTCTTCAATTTCTTCTTCTTTCAAATGCTTAAATATCCCGGCAGAACGCTCCGGTCCCAGTGAGATCAGAAGGATCGCGGCTCTCTGTATCCCCTTGATTCCCACCTCATTTGCTGCATTCTTTGGCATGGTTATCCCTCACTTCACTACACTCATTGTAACAGTTTATGACCGCTGGCTTTCCGTCGGAAAGCCCGGAAACCGGTTCCCTTAATTCCAGTCCTCATTCAGCCAGTTACGCAGCAGGTTTGCCGCTGCCTCAGGATTTTCATCCACAAATTTTTCAACCATTTTCCGTGTCTCGGATTTAGCTTCCAGGTCAATATCCTCAACCGTAGGCTCCGGCGGCGTGGACTGAAGCATATTTTCCACTGACAGTTCCTCCGTCTCCTCCACTTCTTTCTTTCTGGGTCCCATGCTCCGCAGTATGACAAAAGCCAGAAGCGCCAGGATCAGCACTATCATCACAATACTGGCAATATCCGTCCCGCTGACGCTGAATCCTTCTTTGTCGTAGAAAACAGGTTCCTCAAAGGCCAGAATGGTAACCTTATCCTCGCTGATTCCGCTGGCATTGGCAACCATCTGGTAGAATTCAGGTTCCACTTCCAGCTTAATGCTCTCCCGGTTTTCTTCCTTGAATTGTTCCCAGGTGATCCCTCCGTCCAGAAGCCCTTGTTTTTTCACAGTTTCTTCATCATATTCACGATACTTGATCATGGATACGGAAAGGGAAGAATTTTCATACCGAATTCCGCCCGCAGGTCCTATGGTCACCGTATTGGATTTATTCAGCTGATAATCCCTGGAATACTCGTTGGAGGTGCTGCTCCCTCCATTATAATCCGGATTGTCATATCCTGTCAGGTCACCGCCGTTGGAATCCGTGCCGGGAATGCCGGCCACTCCTCCCGTGGTCTCCTCGGAAAACATATCCTCATGGGTTAAATATCCGTTGGCTGCACCGTCATTGGTATAGTATTCGGTCACCTCTTTGGTGTAATTGGAAAAATCCACATCCAGATGGCTGGCAACTTCGATCATTGTGTACTGCTTTGTTCCCAGCAGCACTTTCTTGACCTGGTTTGTCACCATGAGTTCCGCCTGGGTCTGCAGTTCCTGCATGGAATTGGCAATTCCCATAGTGGAATAATCATCACCGCCGGCAAACAGACAGTTAAAATTCTGGTCCAGAATGGTAATGCCGCCCGTACTTTCATTTCCCAGACATGTGGCCACGCCCTTTGCCATGGCAAGGGCCTTGGCCTGGGTAAAATCCTCTCCCACGGTCACCATAACAGTTGCAAAGGATTCCTGTTTCGTCTCGGTAAGCCTTCCCGTATTCTGGGCCAGGTTCAGCATAACGGACACATCCTTCACCGAGTCCGCATGAGAAAACATATTTTCTATGTATTTCGCCAGAAAGACCGTGTACTGGTTCATCCTGTCCGCCGATGTGGTGGACATGCCGCTGTCCACATAATCGTTGTACTTCAGGTCGTCCGGCACATAACCTTCTGCCGCAATCGCCAGATTCGCCTGGGGAAGCTGGTCCACCAGCACCTCCACAGTCAGGGCATCCGCAGACTCCTTGTGTGTGATGCCCGCGCTGTTGAGAATCTCTACAATTTCTGCCGAAGTCGTGCTGTTTTCATAGGTTCCAAGCTTTGTGTATTCCGGTTTGGTGAATGTATATATGAGAATGACAAAAGTAAAAATCACCGCCGCCGCAATCGCAATAATAATTGTTTTTTGCTTGCTGGTAAAGTTATTCCACCATCCCAGTATTTTACCTGGTATCTCTTTTAGCTTGTCAGGCATGGTACTTCTCTCCTAGTCATTTCTTAAATTCCCTCATTTCATGTCACAATGCCTTGGCGGGCAAAACACAGCAGCTTTAAATCTGCATCTGCATCAGTTCTTTATATGCTTCCAGCAGCTTATCCCTGACAGCCACAGTGTACTGCAGGGCCGTGGAGGCTTTCTGCAGGGCAATGGTCAGGTCATGTGCATTCTCCGTCTCACCCAGCGCGAATTTCAGTTCTTCGTCCTCCGCCCTGGATAAATACTCATTCGTGGTTCTGATATTATCAATGGCTGAATTTAAGAAAGAATCGAACAAAGTACCCTCTGCCTTATCTTCTTTTTCTCCCAGAACACCTGTGAGACTGGTCCGTTCAGGAGCAGAGACACCGGCAGCCATTTGTAATCCATTGATAGGTGTGATCGCTGATAAATCCATAATATGTATGCCTTTCTATAAAAATTCGTCCTGTCTTTATTACTGTCAAAGTCCTCTTTTCCCCCGGACACCGACTGTCCCGGGACCGTATTCCTTTCCGGTTTTCCGGTACTGCCCTGCACCAGCCCGCATGACTCCTGCAGATTGTGCGCATCAGGGAAATCCCCGGACTCTCCCGCACGGTAAAACAGCTGCCTGCGCGGCAATTAGACATTCGCTATCTCCAGCCCCTTCTGTACAATGGATTTGCTGGCGTTAAACGCGGTGGAATTGGCCTCGTAGGCGCGGCTGGCGTCTATCATATTGGTCATTTCCGTGATGATGTTCACATTGGGATATGTCACATATCCATTCTCGTCCGCGTCGGGATGGGAAGGATCATACACCATATTCATCTCCGTGGCATAGTCTTCCTGGACGCTGGTCACCTTCACTCCCGTTCCGGTATACCCCTGGCGGGTATGTACATGGGCAAATGCATGCGTATGGGATACATTTGCGTTGGAACCCGAAACGGAATGATAATGATCCTTTTCACGCCCCAGAACATGCTGGAAGGAAGTATCCCCGTTTTTCTCCGCAAATGTGACAACTTTTCTGCGGTAGGGCGTTCCATCGGCGGTACGGGTGGTATTGGCATTGGCCACATTCTCTGAAATGACGTCCATGCGGTATCTCTCCGCGGTCATTCCCGATGCATTGATATTAAAAGCAGAAAACATACTCATGACATTGTCTCCTATTCTGGTTCCGTCCTTTCAATTTTCATGTCAGGACGATTGAAAGTTTCTCCCGGCAGTCCCCCCAACGAACTCCCGTTTTACTTCATCACGACCTGCAGATTGGCAAATTCCTGCCGGATGCCAACCATAAGTCCCTGATATTTCAGCTGGTTTTCTGCCAGCATGACACCCTCATTGTCCACGTCCACATTATTTTTGTCCAGACGGTAGGAAAAATCCCCGTGATCCGTGTACACTGCCGGAGCCAGTCTGTCCAGGTCAAGGGAAGCCACCTTGGAATCCGTGGTCCTGTACCGGCTGTCTCCCAGGGCTCTCTTCAGCACGGACTCAAAAGCCACATCCTGTCTCTTATACCCCGGTGTATCCACATTGGAAAGGTTATGCCCTATGGCTTCATTCCGCAGCCAGCTGGCATCTGCCGCTTTATCCAATACGTTAATGTAACTGAACACATTTGACTGAAACATTTATCTCTCCTTTCAACCAGGGTGTGCCTGAACATGCTGTTCCCTGAAAAACAGTTTCCCGACACACCCTGACTCCTCTGCCGGTTTTCTATAAAAACTGTTTCCCGAATTCACCCAAATCTATTATAGTGGATTTCGGTGAAAATTCAATACACTAATTATAATTTGCAGAAATTTACCAGAACAATTTTTAGTAAAGGCAAAAGGGACTTATTGCCACAAATGCAGTGAAAATATGTATCCACATCTTTACTGCCTAAAATAAGTCCCTTTACCACATGGCTTTTGTGCCGTCGCAAATCCTTTTGCTTATATTTTTTCTACTATTTATTTATGCTGGTTCTGGCGTTTCAGTTCCTCAATTTCATCAAACACCACATCATTCAGCACTTTAATATATGTGCCCTTCATCCCTGA
Source organism: uncultured Acetatifactor sp. (assembly GCA_910577185.1). Taxonomy (GTDB): domain Bacteria; phylum Bacillota; class Clostridia; order Lachnospirales; family Lachnospiraceae; genus Acetatifactor. Next base: position 12,298 of record CAJTLR010000004.1, on the reverse strand, counting down.
CGAGCGTGACTCAATGACTCCCGCACTCTCAAATTTCCGCAGGGCGTTTACAATGACGGAACGTGTAATTCCCACTCTGTCAGCAATCTTACTGGCAACCAGTATTCCTTCCATGCCCCCCAGTTCATCAAAGATATGGATAATGGCTTCCATCTCTGAAAAAGAGAGCGTACTTATGGCAGACTTAACCACTGCCACCTTGCGGCTCTCTTCAGCATTTTCCTCGCTCACCGCCCTGAGCATCTCCAGCCCTACCACCGTCGTACCGTACTCGCATAATATTATATCGTCAATGTCATATTGAATGTCACATTTATAAATAAACAAAGTACCCAGTCTTTCGCCCGCTATCCCGATAGGAGTGATGATCGCCTGAAATTTCCTGACATCCGTGCTCTCAAATCCCAGGGTGGCCAGATTTACATTTTCCTTTGTGGAGAGGACACCCAGCAGTCTCTCATTCAGCATGGAATCAACAAAGCCGCCCACCTTTTCATCAATCAGTTCCGTAATGGGATTCACTCCTTCCGCCTTTCCCACGCCCAGTACTTTGCCTTTCCGGCTGATGACAAGAACATTGGATGCCAGAATCTCCCGCATGACCGTGCAGATATCATTGAATACCACCTTGCTGGAACTGTTATTATGCAACAAATTACCAATTTTTCTGGTCTTATCCAGAAGCTGTATACTACTCATTCGCATCCCTCCGTTTTGATGCCCTTGGACATGCGCAATCACTTCGCACTTCTCGATTTCCGCCCAGGAGACTGACAAAACAAATGGATGCTCAGCGACCGCTTACTCTGCTGACAGCTTCCACTATACCACAAATGGAACTTAATTACAATGTTTTCACTTTAAATTTTTCCTATTGTATCTATTTTATATTGCTATTCACCCATTTTTATTTGACAGCTCTTTCACCGTGTGGTATCCGCATTCCGCGTCGGCGCACACCAGCTTATTTCCCTTGATCAGCAGGGGAGAACCGCATTGGGGGCAGTTCTCACCGGAAGGCTTCTGCCAGACCATGAAATCACAGTCGGGATTATCGATACATCCGTAGTACATCCTGCCCTTCTTGGTCTTCTTCAGCACCACATCCTTGCCGCACCTGGGACAGGAAACCCCGATCTTCTCAAAATAAGGCTTGGTGTTGCGGCATTCCGGAAATCCGGGACAGGCCAGAAACCGTCCGTGGGGCCCGTATTTGATCACCATTTGCCTGCCGCACTGGTCACAGACTTCGTCACTGACCTCGTCCGCAATGGAAATATGCTCCAGGGCCTTTTCCGCTGCCTCGACCGCCTCCTCCAGATCCGGATAGAAATTGGACACAACGGTCTTCCACTTTACGCTTCCCTCTTCCACACCATCCAGGAGCTGTTCCATGCTGGCAGTAAAATGTACATCCACAATGGACGGAAACGCCGCCTTCATCATGTTGTTCACTGCCTCTCCCAGCTCCGTCACATAAAGGTTCTTTCCTTCTTTTACCACATAACGCCTTCCCATAATGATACCTATGGTGGGCGCATACGTGCTGGGACGGCCGATGCCAAGTTCTTCCAGTTCCCTCACCAGGGATGCTTCCGTATAATGGGCCGGAGGCTGTGTGAAATGCTGCACGGGGTCAAACGACACAAAGGAAAGCTGGCTTTGCTCATCCAGTCCCACGGACAAGGTATTCTCCTCCTCTTTCTGTTCCGCGGACACATAGACGCTCATAAATCCCTTAAATCCAAGGGAAGATGCCGCCAATGTAAAAATTCTGTCCGCGGCCTGTATCTTCACGGATGTGGTCGCATATTTTGCCGGACTCATGCGGCTTGCCACAAACCGCTTCCAGATCAGCTGGTAAAGACGGAACAAATCCCTGGGCATCTGCTCTTTCACCGCCTCAGGAGTCCTCTTAATGTCCGTGGGCCGAATAGCCTCGTGGGCATCCTGTATCTTCTGACCGTTCTTTTTCTCTTCCGTGGCGGCGGCGAGATAATCTTTTCCGTAGTGGGCGGCAATAAACTCCATGGCCGACTGTTCCGCCTCCTTGGATACACGGGTGGAGTCTGTACGCAGGTAAGTGATCAGTCCCACCGTGCCCTCGCCGGCCAGGTCCACGCCCTCATAAAGCTGCTGTGCCAGGCGCATGGTCTTCTGGGCCGAATAGTTCAGCGCCTTGTTGGCTTCCTGCTGGAGCGTGGAAGTGGTGAAAGGAAGGGAAGGCTTCTTCAGGCGCTCTCCCTGCTTCACTTCCCTGACAAAGTACCTGGCATCCTTCAGCAAATCCATGATCTCATCCGCCTGAGCCTTGCTGGCGACAGACTGCTTTTCATCCGTGGTGCCCCAGTATTTCGCGCAGATTGTTTTCTTCTCCCCTTTGACCTTCAGATTCACATCCAGCGTCCAGTATTCCTCCGGCACAAAGGCATTGATCTCCTCCTCTTTGTCACAGATAATGCGAAGAGCCACGGACTGGACACGCCCGGCGCTTAACCCCCTCTTGATTTTATTCCATAAAAGCGGGGAAATGCGGTATCCCACCATGCGGTCCAGAAGACGTCTTGCCTGCTGGGCATCCACAAGGTTCATATTGATCTCACGCGCATTTTTCAGGGATTCTTTCACGGCATTTTTTGTGATTTCGTTGAAAGTAATCCTGTATACTTTTTTTTCCTCCAGCTTCTCCTCCAGTTTCAGGGCATAGAGCAGATGCCAGGAAATGGCTTCGCCCTCCCGGTCCGGGTCGGTTGCAAGGTAGATTTTCTCGGCTTTCTTCACTTCCTTCCGCAAGTGTGCGAGAACATCCCCCTTTCCCCGAATGGTAATATACTTAGGTTCGTAATTATGCTCAATATCTATCCCCAGCGTACTCTTTGGCAGGTCACGCACATGGCCGTTGGTGGCTGCCACTTCATAGTTGGAACCCAAAAATTTCTTTATGGTCTTGACTTTTGTGGGTGATTCCACAATTACCAGATATTTTGCCATAACAAGTCCCCCTTACTTTCCGTCGTTGTATAAGATATCATACCCTTGTCTATAATAAAATATCTAATCGTAAAACAATATACACCAAAAACTTAAAGTGTGCAAGATTTTTATATAAAATTCAAAAAATATTAAAAATTAAAACAGTATGGCAAAATAATGTCGCAAAAGGGAAAAAGAAAGAAAATAAAAGAACAACAAAACCGAACTGCATGTGTGAAAAAAAGAAAACTTTGAAACCCATACAAGTAGTTTCAAAGCTTTCATTCGCAGCTGATAGGGGAATCGAACCCCTGTTTCCGCCGTGAGAGGGCGGCGTCTTGACCGCTTGACCAATCAGCCATGTTTCACTTCTGTATTTTCCGCACCCGCGGTACTTGTATATATTACAACACTTTTTTTCTTTTTGCAAGTACTTTTTTCAATTTTTTTAAATTTTTTTATTTTAACAATTCCCGGACTCCTCCGCACATTTTCACCCCGCCCCGGGAAGCCCCGGCGAAATCTCTATGCGAACGCTCTTATTTAATGAAGATTCCCTGCATTTGTTCCCGTACAAAAGTCCCCCCTTCCTCTGTCCGGGCAGCCGGAACAGACCGGCCGCCCGGCAGACACATATCACATGCCAGCCGGGAAGGCTGCGCGGGGCAGAGCCTTCCCTGAGCATACCCTCCTGGTCTGCAGGGCAAATAGTTTGCCCGGCAGCTTCTGCCCTGCAAAACTTCCCGGAATCTATCCCGCGAAATCAAACAGGCTCAGCTGATTGGACTCCGGCAGTTCTCCCAGCAGGTTCAGGGAATCCATCAAATCCACCATGGTCTTGGATACCTTGGTTCGCTCCCGGAAATCGTCCTTTGAGAGGAAAGGTCCGTCCTTCACCGCCTCCACAATGGCATCTGCAGCCTTATCCCCCAGCCCTTCAATACTGTTCAGGGAAGGCATCAGCTTATCCCCCACAATCTGGAACGACCGGGACTGGGCCGTAAAAATGTCAATGGGCATAAACTCATATCCCCTGGCATACATTTCCTGCACCACCCTCATGTCACTGTAGGCAGCCTCCTCCCGGTTGGAGAGCGGCTGTGCCCCCGGCTCTTTGTCTGCGGCGGCATCCATGCGGCGTCTGTACTCTGCCATGGTGGCCTCCAGACGGGTCTGCCCCAGGCACATCAGCTCGTAGGAAAACGCCTTTGCCCGGATGCTGAAGAAGGCTCCGTAATAGGCAAGGGGATAATTGATTTTGCAATAGGCAATCCGCCATGCCATCATGACATAAGCCGCCGCATGCGCTTTGGGGAACATGTACTTTATCTTCTTGCAGGAAGCAATGTACCAGTCCGGCACGTCCTTCTCTTTCATGGCCGTAATCCAGTCATCCTTCAGACCTTTTCCCTTTCGCACACTTTCCATTATGGTAAACGCCAGGCTGGACTCCACACCCATCTGAATCAGATATGTCATAATGTCATCCCTGGTGCATATGGCCGTGGAAATGGTGGCTGTACCGCTCATGATCAGGTCCTGTGCATTGCCGATCCACACATCCGTCCCGTGGGACAGCCCCGCAATACGCACCAGGTCCGAGAACGCCTGGGGTTTGGTGTCAATCAGCATCTGCATGGCAAAATCCGTTCCGAACTCCGGGATCCCCAGCGCCCCCAGCCTGGTACCGCCGATCTGGTCCGGCGTGATGCCCAGCGCTTCCGTGTTCTGAAACAGGCTCATGACTTTCCTGTCATCCAGCGGAATGGTCAGGGGATCCCTGCCCGTCATATCCTGCAGCATACGGATCATGGTAGGATCGTCATGCCCCAGAATGTCCAGCTTCAACAGATTGTGGTCTATGGAATGGTAGTCGAAGTGGGTGGTGACAATGTCCGTGGTCATGTCGTTGGCAGGATGCTGCACCGGTGTAAAGGAATTGATATCCTGGCCTATGGGCAGCACCACAATGCCTCCCGGATGCTGGCCCGTGCTTCTGCGCACTCCCGCCACTCCCAGGGCAAGTCTCTCCATCTCGCTTTTCCGTCTGTGTTTTTCCCTTTCCTCAAAATAATTCTTTACATAGCCGAAGGCGGTTTTGTCTGCCAGCGTGGCGATGGTTCCCGCCCGGAACGTCTGTCCCGCCCCGAAAATCACTTCCGTGTACTTGTGGGCCTTGGACTGGTATTCCCCGGAAAAATTCAGGTCAATATCAGGCTCCTTGTCTCCTTTAAACCCAAGAAAAGTCTCAAAGGGAATGTCAAATCCATCCTTGTGCAGTGCCTCCCCGCAGACCGGGCAGGTTCTGTCCGGCATGTCCGCACCCGCTTTTCCGGCATATGCTTTTACATCTTCTTCCTCAAAATCCACATAATGGCATTTACTACAGTAATAATGGGGACTCAGCGGATTGATCTCCGTGATGCCTGCCATGGTGGCCACAAAAGAACTTCCCACGCTTCCGCGGGATCCCACCAGGTAACCGTCCTCCACGGATTTCCACACCAGCTTCTGGGCGATAATGTACATCACCGCAAAACCATTTGTAATGATGGAATGCAGCTCCTTTTTCAGCCTGGCCTCCACGATTTCCGGCAAATCGGGCCCATAAATTTCATGTGCCTTATCATAGCAGATCTTGGTCAGCGTCTTGTCACTGTCTTCAATGACCGGGGCGCATTTATCCGGACGTACAGGAGCTATGTTTTCCACCATATCCGCAATCATATTGGTGTTTTTCACCACGATCTCATATGCTTTGTCACTTCCCAGATAGTCAAACTCCTCCAGCATTTCTTCCGTGGTGTGCAGAAACAGCGGGGCCTGGTCATCCGCATCCTCGAACCCTCTTCCCGCCATGATAATCCGTCTATAAACCTCGTCCTCAGGATCCAGAAAATGCACGTCGCAGGTTCCCACCACCGGCTTCCCGAACTGCTCTCCCAGTTTCACAATACGGCGGTTGATATTCTGAATATCCTCCATGGAGCTGACACTGCGCACCCGGTCCGAGGAAATCATAAATTTATTGTTTCCCAGAGGCTGAAGTTCCAGATAATCGTAAAAATTCACAATCCTTGCAATCTGCATTTCACTCTGCTCATCCAGCAGCGCCCGGTACAGCTCCCCTGCCTCACAGGCGCTGCCCAGAATCAGCCCGTCCCGGTACTTCATAATCAGGCTCTTGGGAATTCTGGGATGTCTTCCCGCATAATAGGTCAGATGGGCCTGCGTCACCAGCCGGTAAAGATTGATCCGTCCCAGGTCGTTTTTCGCCAGAATGATGGCATGGTAGGTGGGAAGCTTTTTGATCAGATCCACGCTGGACGCCCCCAGTTCGTTCAGCTGCGTCAGGTTGTGAATCCCCCTGCTTTCCAGCATCTGAACCAGCTTCAGGAAAATCCATGCGGTGCATTCCGCATCATCCACTGCCCGGTGATGATTTTCCAGGGAAATATTCAGCGTCTTGGCCACGGCATCCAGAGTATGTTTCGCCTGGTCGGGAAGGAGCACCCGGGCAATGCCCACCGTGTCAATGTAAGTGCACTCCGGACCTTCTGCCGGCGCACCCCCGGCCTCCCCGGCACCGGAAACGGAAAGTTCCTGTCTTCTGGCATTTTCCTGGATGAAACTCATGTCAAATCCCGCGTTATGGGCCACAAAGACACAGCCCCGGCAAAACTGCAGGAATTCCGGCAGCACTTCTTCTATCTCCGGGGCGTCCTTCACCATATCATCCCGGATTCCGGTGAGTTTTTCTATCTCAAAAGGGATAGGCACCCGCGGATTGACAAATGTAGAATAACGGTCCGTGACCTTCCCTCCGCAGACCTTCACCGCCCCGATTTCTATAATGCGGTTATTCACCGGGGAAAAACCCGTGGTCTCAATGTCAAAGACCACAAAATTCTCATTCAGGGTCTGCCCCCGGTCCCCGGTGACAATTTCCTTCAGGTCGTCCACCAGGTAGGCTTCCACCCCGTAAATGACTTTGAAAAATTCCTGCTTGTCCGGAGGATTTTTCCCTTCTTCCTTGCATTTCGCTTTTTCCGCCTTCCACAGATCCTCCCACACATGATAGGCATCGGTAAAACCCTGCACCACACCGTGGTCTGTTATGGCGATGGCCCTGTGTCCCCATTTGTGGGCGCGTTTCACAATATCCTTTGCCTCGCTCACCCCGTCAAAATCGCTCATTTTGGTGTGGCAGTGCAGCTCCACGCGCTTGTGGAGCGCCCTGTCCACCCGCACCGTGGTGAAATCCTGAATTTTCCGGATGCCGGTGAGGGAGCCTATGGTCAGCTCATGGTCAAATTTATCCAGCGTGGCAATCCCTTTGAGTTTTACGAAAGATCCCGTCTTCAGACTGTCCAGCAGTTCCTTCACAAATTCATTTTTGGCAAAAAGCTTTACCGTTATGGTATCCGTAAAATCCGTCACGTCAAAAATGACTATGGTTCTCTCATTTCTGATGGGACGGCTGTCTGTCTTTAAGATTTTGCCCCGGATGGTAACTTCCCCTATTTCACCGATAATATCCTCGATGGGCATGGTTTCCCCGTCAAAATCCCGTCCATAAATCACATCCGGATCGTCAGACTGCTTCAGGGTACGGTTATAATCCCCGTTCCTGCGAAACTCACTGCGTTTGAAGTCGCCTCTTTTCTGGAAGCCTCCCCCCCGTCCGAATCCGGAGTCCGGAGCCTGACTGACGGTTCCTGTTTCCCGGCCTGTTCCGGCGCCTTTCTGCCCTCCGGCGCCAAAGCCGCTCTCCATACCGGGATTTCCCGGCATCGTCTCCCAGCCGGTCTTTCCGGCAGCCTTCCCGCCGCCCGATGCCAAAGCTCCCGTATCTTTGCCGGTTTTTGCTTTGATTCCCTGCGTCTTGCCGGACGTCCCTTCCTGCCCCGTGAAGCTGCCGCCTTCGCCTTCCCCGCCTCCCAGTTTCGCCCGCTGGAAGATCTCGTTCACCCTCATCCGGATCTTCATTTCGTCCTCTCCGGCATATTTGCAGGGTCCCGCTTCCTTATAAGCCACATTCACATGGGCGTTCAGGCCGCATCTCTCCACCAGTATTTTCTCCAGAACACGCACAAGCTCCGCTTCCTTGCTCCGGTTTGGCATGGTGTCCTCCAGGGTCAGCAGTATCCCGCCGTCTTCCGGGTACGTAATGTCCGCCGTCCGGAAAGCATTGTATTCTATATGGCTGTATTCCAGCAGCTCTGCCAGAATACTCTCCCTATAGGCCTCCATCAGATTTTCCGGGGTATACTGGGAAGAAAGCTCAAACCGCTCAAATATTCTCACATGCAGCATGGCATTGGGAAAAAGCTGCTTTTTGATTTCCTTTTCTGCCGCCCGGATATCTTCTTTGATGATCAGCCGGGTACTGTATAAGTAGACGGAAAGTCTGTCCTTTTTCTTTGTGGCAGACACTCTTTCCACCTTTGTCTGCTCCAGTTTATCGTAAAGATTTCCTTTGATTTCCAGAGTGGGAAACACTTCAAAAAAAGGTTTTGATTTTGTCATTTCCAGTTATCCAGCTCTTCCTTCAATGCGTTTAACAGTTGCTCTTCCGGCACTTTGCGCAAAATTTCTCCTTTTTTAAACAACAGCCCGCTGTCCTGGCCTCCGGCCACTCCCAGATCGGCTTCCCGGGCCTCGCCGGGACCGTTTACCGCGCAGCCCATAACCGCCACCTTGATGTCAAGGGGATAATCTTCCGTCAGTTTTTCCACTTTGGACGCAAGACCGATTAAATCAATCCTGGTTCTGCCGCAGGTAGGGCAGGAAACCACCTCAATGCCGCCTTTGCGAAGCCCCAGGGTGCGCAGGATCAGTCTCGCGGACTTTATCTCTTCCACCGGGTCTCCGGTGAGTGACACGCGGATGGTATCTCCGATTCCCTGGTTCAGGATAAGGGCCAGGCCTATGGCGGATTTGATATTGCCGCTGTGTACCGTGCCTGCCTCCGTGATTCCCACATGAAGGGGATAGTCTGTCATCCCGGCAATCAGCTCGTGTGCTTTCACACACATCATCACATCCGAAGACTTGATGCTGATGACCAGCCGGTCATAGCCCATGTCTTCCACCATATGCACTTTGTCCATGGCGCTTTCCACCAGCCCCTGCGCCGTCACACCCTTGTACTTTTCTATCAGGTGTTTCTCCATGGAGCCGCTGTTGACGCCGATACGGATGGGAATGCCCCGCGCCGCCGCCACATCCACCACAGCTTTCAGATTTTCCGTGCCGCCGATATTGCCCGGATTGATACGGATTTTGTCCGCGCCGTTCTCCATGGCGGCAATGGCCATTTTATAGTCAAAATGAATATCTGCCACAAGAGGGATATGGATCTGTTTTTTGATCTCCCCCAGCGCCAGGGCCGCTTCCATGTCCGGCACCGTACAGCGGATGATCTCGCAGCCTGCCCGCTCCAGTTCCAGAATCTGGGCCACGGTAGCCTGAACATCCTTAGGTTTTGTATTTGTCATGGACTGTATCAGTATGGGATTCCCGCCTCCCATCAGTCTGTCCCCCACCTGAATTACTTTTGTTTTCTCTCTGTGCATACTATCCTCCATTCCGGTGTCCGTGCCCCGCGGAATTTCCATAGTCCTATCATTCCCCCGTCAGGCCGTCCCTGACCCCTTACGCTTTTTTCCCTGCCAGTTTCCCGGCATCTCCTGCCTGAATGCGCTCTTCCACATATTTCCACAGCCTGCAGGACCACTGCTCCGTTGCGGCGATGTCCGTACAGTAGTCCCGGACAATTTTGTCCCCTTCCTCCAGCGCATTCTGATACTGTTCCGCGGACAGTTCCCCCGTCTTATATGCCTCGTCCAGTTCTTCCCGGTCATCCACAAGCACATCTCCCTGGGGCGTGAAGATAACGTCCAGGTATTTATCCACAAATGCCGCCACGCCGTCCTCGTCATACTCCAGCTTTTCTATCACATCCACATACCACCCGGAAACAGAGTACGGGTATTCCACGCCGCCGGTGATCTTTTTTTCAGGCAGAAGCATTATGGTAATCAGGCAGTTTCTGCCATCCGGAACCAGCTGCAGCCAGATCATCCCTTTTCCGCAGACTGCCATTTTGCCTGCTTTTGCCGGATCCCAGTAGCAGTATTCCCCGTCTGTCTGCCGTATCAGTGCCGCCAGTCCGTGAAAATCATCACAGTCTGTCCGCATCTGGTAATATGGGAAGTTCCCGAATCCCCACAAATCACGGTCCAAGCGTTTTCTTTTCATACTCTTTCTCCTTCTGTGCATGGCCGTTCGGCCTCTTTTTCCTGAATGTGGTCATGTATCATGATTTCAAACCTGTCATGACATGGATTGCCATTCTGCCTCTTCCTTTTTTGAATAAGGTCATTATATCATATCCCCCTTCCTTCTGTCAGCAGGGGAAAGGGAATTTGTCCGTGCCTTTGCGGCAGAAATGTCCCGGACTGACCTGAATCGCCTTTTCCTCCATACAAAGCTGCATCAGATAAGGCACAATCTGCATATTTCGGCGTTCTTCCGGCAGGGCCATGGCAATCTCCTCCACTGTCCTGGGGTAAAAGTCAAGGACATCATAAACCTCTCCCAGTTCCCCGGGCAGTTTATCCGTCTGTTTTCCACAAATACCCTCATCCCATGAACTTGTTGTGCCATAGGTACCACTATTTCCCGGTTTGTCCGAAAAATGTTTTTTCGTTATGATTTTCTTGTTTTTTTGCTCCTTTTTATTTTCCCGTATCTGCAGAATCTCTTCCCAGAAGCTTTCCGGATTCAGTACCATGCCTGCCCCCTGCTTTATCAGCCGATTACATCCGTCACTGAGTCTGTCCGTCACCCGTCCCGGCACCACATATACTTCCCTGCCCTGCTCCAGCGCCATGTCCACCGTGATCAGCGTACCGCTCTTGGCTCTGGCCTCAATCACCACCACCGCATCCGCAAGTCCGCTGACAATCCGGTTTCTCGGCGGGAAATTCTGAGGGCGGGCAGGCGTTCCGTTGGGATAGGAGGACAGAACCGCGCCTCCTTTCAGCAGCCTGCCGTAAAGCCCCTTATTCTGGGCCGGATAACAGATATCCACACCGGAACCCAGCACTCCAATGGAAATTCCCCCGGCTTCCAGGGCCGCCTCCTGGCTGATCCCGTCAATTCCCTTTGCCATCCCGCTGACCACTACAGCCCCAAGTCTTCCCAGCGCCCTTCCCAGTTCCCCTGCCACATATCTTCCGTATTCGGAACACTCCCTGGCCCCGATAACCGCAATCGCAGGCATGTCCTCCCCCGGCAGTTTTCCCCGGACAAACAGCCCGAAAGGCGCATCCGGAATGTTTTTCAGCCTTGCCGGATAATTGTCATCCAATATTGTCACCAGTTGGATTCCTTCTTCCAGCATTTCCCTGTATTTGGTTTCCACATCCCAGTTTCCGGTGTAGTCGCACAGCAGCTCTGCCCGCTTCGGTTTCAGAACCTCCCCCCATACTTCTTTCCCCGCCCGGTAAACTGCCTCCGCGCTTCCGCACATCTGCAGCAGGCGCTGTATCTGTCTGTTTCCGATATAGGGAAAATTACACAGCCAGCAGGCGTACTTGTCTTCCCTTTCTCCCCGTTCCTTCTGTCCCATAGGAATCACCCATCCTTTCGTTTCACACTATCCTATCCAGTACTCCAGTGCAGGCCTATAGAAGGCTGCTTCCATCAGATGGGCCGTTTTGATTGCCTCTGCCCCATCCAGGTCTGCTATGGTTCTTGCCACTCTCAAAATACGGTGATAGGCCCTGGCGCTCAGCTGCAGGGATTCATAAAGCTTCTCCATGCACTTTTGTTCTTCCACCCCCAGTGCGCAGTATTTTTCCATGGCAGAGGCCTCAATATCTCCGTTAAAACGGTATGTTGTGTCCTGAAACCTGATCTTCTGGAGCTTCCTTGCCTTTTCCACTCTTTGCCGGATATCCGCGCTGCCCTCTCCCTTTTCATTTGTCTTCAGGCTGGCGTATTCCACAGACTGTAGTTCCACACACAAATCAATCCTGTCCAGAACAGGGCCGGACACCTTCCCCATATATTTTCCGATCCGCACCCTGGAACAGTGGCAGCGCCCGCTGTCCGGGTAATATCCGCAGGGACACGGGTTCATCGGTACAACGAAATTGATACAATTCAACGATGCACCCCCTAAATGCACCCCCCTAAACCTAAAAAATGCGGGCCGGAAACTGATTATTCCGGCCCAGAAAAAAATTTTCTTTCTATATTAAATAGCGAAATTTACACATTTTTACCTATCCATCAACTTTCACTTCGTTCCCCG
>CAJTLR010000003.1 GCA_910577185.1 uncultured Acetatifactor sp. | reverse complement strand
TGACCTGGCTGAAAGCAGTGCTTATGGCCTGCCTGCCGGTGGTCTGCTGTGTGGTCTACTGTGCCGCCCGGGGGGAAAGCATCGGCCGGGTTTATCTGCCTGCCTCGGGGATGAATGATGAACTGTTCTATTTTAAACAGACGGAGAGCATCCTTCGCTACGGATATCCCCAGGGCTATTTTGGCTTCAATGAAAGTCATGCCCTGAAGCTTTCCTTTGCGGCCTGGAGTCCTTTTCTGGCGCTGCCCTGGGTAGTGTGGGGAACCTTGTTTGGCTGGAATCTGCTGTCGCCGGTGTACTGCCATATTTTCCTGATGGCGCTGGCCTTGTTTCTTTTTGTTCTTCTGGCGAAGCCCGGCTGGAAGCAGACAGGGATTCTGGCCCTGCTGTATGCCCTGTATACACCGTTTTCCTGGTACATGCTTTCCGGCATGCCGGAGATCAACTGCATCAGCATTCTGATTGTGTTTTACGGACTGGCGGCGGCCTGGTTCCGGAAGGAGAGGAAAGCGCTGCTGGCAGCCATGTTTGTCCTGGCGGGACTGCTGACCCTGATGCGGCCCTATCTGCTGCTGTTTCTGGTGCTGCCTGCGTTTCTGTGGAGTTTTCCCATGGAAGAGGCTTCCGGGGAAGGGCAGGGAAAGGCAAAAAAGGGAATCCGTGTGAGTTGGCTGGGAGTGCTGGGCTCCGGACTGGTCATCTGCGGCGTGCTGGGATGTTACGCCCTGGTGAACCACTTTCTGGCGGCAGAGTATTTTGAGCCGCTGTTTTACATGGACTGGCTGACGGATTTTTTTGAAAAGGGATTTCTGGGAGGACTGCGGAGTTTCTTCGGGGAACTATATTATTCCGGGGTGGAATTCTGGCAGTACATGCGCCAGGGCATGATGAGCGGTTTTGCGGCAGGGGCTATATTCTGCTGTTATATGGGGATGTTTCTGGTGATTGCCTGCCAGACCCTGAAAGATTTCTGGCACCTGCGCAGGCAGAAAAGCGGCGGGCCTGACAGAAAGGCGTACGGGCAGCTTGTGATAGAGGGACATCTGACCTTTGCGTTTTTCGGGATGCTTATGGCCCAGCTGCTGATGTACAATTTCTATGATGGCTGTAAGCATTTGCTGACCTTTCTGGCAGCGGGGATATTTGTGATCAGTCTTATGAGAACCGCTTATTATAAAAAGGCAGTGATGACAGGGCTTCTCCTGGCATATTTTCTGACCTACAATACAGGCGGCTTCAGGGATTACCAGCCCTCCTTCCGAAATGAGACGGTGGCGGGCAATATGGAAACCTGGGAGGAGGCCGTGGAGCGGGAACTGATACTGTCCGGGGAGAAGACTCCTAATTATGACAATGTTGTCATATGGGTGTTCTCGGACAGGCTGCCGGAGGGAGTTGTTTCTACCGGATGGCAATATCTGTATGCACTGCCGGCGGGGTTTGGCATCAGCTGCTGTACTTCGGAGTATGTGCTGGAACATTTTGACACGCTTCAGAGCCGGTATCTCTGTGTGGTTCCCGGGGGCGAAGTGGAGGCGGACTGTATCCGGAAGGGATATCGGAAAATTTCGGAAAATGAATTTGCGGTGCTGTATGAATGTAGGGAGAACCGGTAAGGTTTCGCAAAGTCCCGGGTAATCTGCCAGACCGTTACCGTTTTCCAATCAGAAATGAGGAGCTTAGAAGCAATGAAAAAGGTAAGTTTTGTAATTCCCTGCTATCGTTCGGAGCATACCCTGCCTGCCGTGGTGGCAGAGATAGACGAAAAGATGAAGACAATGCCGCAGTACCAGTATGACATTTTTCTGGTAAACGACTGCTCTCCGGACGATACCCTGGGGGTGATACGGAATTTATGCCAGGGGCGGGAATATGTGAAGGGGATTGATTTTGCCAGGAATTTCGGACAGCACTCCGCATTGATGGCAGGACTGCGTTATTCGGACGGGGATTATGTGGTATGTCTGGACGATGACGGCCAGACTCCGGCAGACGAGGTTGACAGGCTTCTGGACAAGCTGGAAGAGGGATATGACGCCGTATATGCCAGGTATGATCACAAACAGCATTCCGCATTCCGGAATCTGGGCAGCAAGCTCAATGAGAGAATGACCCGGATGATGCTGGGGAAGCCTCCGGAACTTTACATTTCCAGCTATTTTGCCGTGAAACGCTTTGTGGTGGAGGACATGGTCCGCTATGAGAATTCCTATCCCTATGTGATAGGCCTTGTGCTCAGGGCCACGGGAAAGATCGTCAATGTGCCGGTAAACCATAGGGAGCGGGAAATCGGTTCTTCGGGCTATACTTTCAAGAAGCTGGTGGCGCTGTGGTTTAACGGCTTTACGGCTTTTTCGGTAAAACCCCTCCGGATTGCCACGGCCATAGGGGGAACCAGCGCCGGGATCGGCTTTCTGTATGGGATTTACACCATATTAAAGCGGCTGGTGAAACCGGATGTGCCCATGGGATTTAGCTCCACCATGTCCGCCATTGTGTTTTTCGGCGGCATGATCATGCTGATGCTGGGGCTGATCGGGGAGTATATCGGGCGGATTTATATCAGCCTGAACAATTCGCCCCAGTATGTGATTCGGGAAAAAATGAATTTGGACCAGGAATGTTAAGAGGATTCGGGATGAAGAAGATTTTGCGTTGGTGGAAAAAGGAGGCTGGGATTTCACGGGAAGGAAAGCGGTTTTGGGAAAAGAGATATGTGACTTTGGCAAAGTCGCTGCTTCTGGCGCTTCTCCCGCTGCTGTGCTGCGTGGTATACTGTGCCTCCCAGGGGCGGGGCATAGGGGAAGTCTATCTGCCCTCTTCTGTGTGGAATGACGAACTGTTCTATTACAAACAGGTGGAGGGGATTGTAAATTACGGATATCCCCAGGGCTATTTTGGCTTTAATGAAAGCCATGCCCTGAAGCTTTCTTTCGCGGCCTGGAGTCCGGTGCTGGTTTTCCCCTGGATTATCTGGGGGTTTTTGTTTGGCTGGAATCTGATGTCCCCCGTGATCTGCAATATTTTCCTGATGATGCTGTGCTGTTTTCTGTTTGTATGGCTGGTAAGGCCTTCCTGGAAGCAGCTCGGCATTCTCACATTTCTGTTTTGTCTTTATACCCCTTTTGTGCGGTACATGCTTTCCTCCATGCCGGAAGTGATCTGCTTTGCGATGCTGATCATATTCTACGCGCTGGCGGTGAACTACCAGCGGCGGGAGAAAACTTACAAGCTGGTATTGCTGTTCGTCCTGTCCGGTGTGATGACGCTGATGCGGCCGTATCTGCTGCTGTTTCTGCTGCTTCCGGTATTTTTCTGGATCCGTGCGGGCAGGAACTTTAAAAGTGTGGCGGGTTCCCTGGCGGTTTTCGGCACGGTGCTGGGACTCTACGGCGTGATCAAGCATTATCTGGGGGCGGAATATTTTGCGCCGTTGTTTTTCACGGACTGGATAGACGCATACTTTGAGCAGGGACTCTGGGGCGGCATCCGCAATACGCTGGATACCCTCCATTACATGGGAAAGGATTTTCTGGAGCACACACGTCAGGGAATCCGGGAAGGACTGGCGTCGGGAGCCTTTTTCGGGGGCTACCTGGTCTGTATGGCGGTGCTGGCGGTGCAGAGTGTCCGGGACTGGAGAAGGTACAGGCGTATGGCCGGTGAGAAGGGGCAGGAAGACTGGAGAAAGGCCCTGGGCAGATGGCTTGTGATAGAGGCTCATCTTGCGTTCAGTTTTGCGGCCATGCTGGCTGCACTGCTTCTCATGTATAAACTGACGGAAGGCAGTAAACATCTTCTGACCTTTATGGCCGCAGCCATTTTTGTGATTGCCCTCATGGATACGGGATTTTACAAAAAAGCGATGCTGGTAGGGGGCACATTTGCCTATTTTTATATCCATATGGCCGTTGACCCTTATGATTATCAGGTGCCTTTTGTGCAGGAGGAGAGAATGGCGGCACTGGAAGCGTGCAGGGAAATTCTCCGGGAGGAACTAATCCTGGATCCGGAGAAGGTGCCCGGCTATGAAAATGCCCTGATATGGGTGTACAGCGACAGTGTGGGAGGGGAGCCCGGATATACGGCATGGCAGCTGCTGTACGCATTGCCGGAGGGCTTCGGAATCAGCTGCTGTATGCCGGATTTTGTATCGGAAGAATTCGATTCCCTTCAGGGAAGATATCTCTGCGTCATATCCGGCGGAAGCATTGAGGAAAAATGCATCCGCGCAGGGTATGAGAAAATCCTGGAGGCAGAGGGCAGTGTATTTTACCGGAGATATTAGGAACGGCAGAGGCTCACTGCCCCGGCACTTCCTTTCGCACAAAGTTCATAATATGGGCGGCGATGGCCAGGTGGCCATTTTCATTGGGATGGCAGCCGTCGCCCAGGTAATCCCACAGGTTTTCGTCCGTGATCACGAAATCATTGTAATTGTCAAGGAAGTATGCGCCCGTTTCCAGGGCCGCCGCTTCCGCCGCGTCCACATAGGCGGAAAGGGGGCCGCCCTGGGGGCTCTGGATATCCCGGCCATTGCTGAAAAAGCCGGTGTGGGTAGGGCTCATGACAATATAAGCGGCATGGGGAAAGTTTTCCCGGAGCCTGGCAATGCAGGCGCGCAGCCCGCCCTTATAGCTGGCAGTGTCATCCGGGTCAGCCGGATTTTCAATGAGGGATCCGGTAAAATAATCGTTCAGGCCGAAATTGATGACAATACACATTTTCTTGTTGTCCAGATCGTCAATTGTGTTTCCCCCGGGAGCAAATACTTTTCCTCCCGCCGTGTCGGAAAGATTCTCTTTCAGAAAACGCTGAATCACATTGGGAAAATCGCAGTCATTTTCGCCGTGGTATGTGGCGCTGCCGCCGCCCACGGCAAAATTATAAGTGGCGGCGCCGGACAGGCCGGTCACATATCCGGGAATGGAAAGGCTTCCGGTGAAATTGCCCAGGACACTGTCCCCGAAAAACACAAAAAAATAATCGGACAGGTCGGGATAATCCGCCGGGGTTTCCTTTTCCCGGGCGATGGTTTCCCGCAGGCTTTGCCAGAATTCCTCTTCGTTGGCGGGGCTGATCTGGAAAATGCGGTCGCAGAAAGTGTATTGGAGCAGTTTCTGGGTCACGGAGCGGTTGCCGTCAAAAAGACTGTCTTCGTAATTGTCCGGATTCACCATCAGCCAGTATGCGATGCCGGGGAAATAGGCCCGGGTGTTGGGGAAAGCGGATATTTCATTGACAAAGGTGTGGTAAACCGTCAGAAGGGTGTCCAGTTCTTTTTCCTGCAAATGCATCCAGTAATTCATTTGGGGATAGGGCAGCAGCACATCAAAGGAAATTTCCGGATGGGATTCCATATAAGAATAGAGACCTTCCGAAAGGGAACTGCTCCATTTGTCTGCCTTTTCCCCGGCCCCCTGCCAGAGCAGCTCGGGATCAGGACACAGGTAGATATGGGAGACCTGATTGCCGGAGTCCAGAATGCAGTCCAGATAAAGGGAAAGCTCTTCTGTATCCAGTATGGTGTGGGAGGTCACAAGGATGTTCTGCCCGCAAAAATGGGAGAAATCCTCTTCCGTGAATTTTTCCGGGTCGTGCATGGAAAGCAGAACCCCTTCATAGGTCTCGCCGGAAAGCCTTTCCAGATCCGCCTCCATTTGGCCATCGTCTGTCTGGGGATTGTCCGGATTGGGCCTGTTCCGCAGCAGGAAAAAGGCGGCGGCGCCCCCCAGCACAAACAGAAGGCATAGCAGAATGGGAATAAAAATTTTTTTGTTTTGATTTTTCATGGAAATTCTCCTTGATGATATAAGATTCGGGTGCAGCGCCGCGCGGGATCAGCCGCAGCGGCCCGGACTTTGCGCGGTAAAACCCCCTGGCCCGGGGCATTTCAGCGCAGGCGGGCCAGCAGCTTTTCAAATCGTGTGAGTCTCTTGGCCGCTTCCAGCAAAACGGAGTACAGAAGGCAGAGTGCAAGCAGGAGCAGGAAGGTGGCCCAGGCATACTTAAAATGATAGATGTAGGGCTGCCACAGGGACATATAGAAAAAGGTGTGCACAAGGTAAATGTTCATGGCATGTTTCCCCACAAAGGCCAGGAATTTTCCCAGAAGGGGAATGCTGCCCGCAAGGGCTGACCCGAAATAAACCAGGAAAAGGGCAATGGGGGCATCCGCCAGATGGATATAGTATTCGTGCACTACATAATTCTGGCGTATCAGAACGCATAAGACAAACCCGGCCAGGCCCAAAATCCACTGGAGCAGGGGAGACAGCCTCAGGTTCAGGAGTTTTTCGGGCCATTTGCCACAGGCTGCACAGACCCCGAAGGCTGCCACAAAAAGGTAGCGGCTGATGTCAGGGTGGAATGTGATGACCATGGGGGCGAACCAGGCAAATATCAGCAGGGAATAACCGGTTTTGGTCACCAGCCAGGCCAGAAGGGGAACCAGGAAAATCAGGAGATAGGCGATTTCCATGTACCACCAGGTGGCGTTGAGGGTGGGGCTGCCTTCAAAGAACATGGACAGCCCTGCGGCATCGGTGAGAAAAAAGAGAATCCCCTGCTTGTCCATTCCGTAGAGGGACCGGTAATCAAACTTGTACCACCACAGCAGATTGACGCTCAGGTAGAGAAACACAAAGTTGAGCATGAGCCTTAAGAAACGATGGACCGACTGCCGGCAGACAGACTTTGCGGAAAATCCGCTGCGGGCAGCCTCCTGGCCAAGAAGTCCGGAGGTGATGCCGAAGGCAGTCAGGAACACAAAAACAGACACGCATACATTGCCGAACTGCGTGAATACAAGAAAGCCCTCCAGGGAAAAGGGGGCATGGTTTACTGCCATGGAGGTGATCAGTTTTTCGTTTTCAAACAAATGATAGGACAGCAGCAACAGGATTGCCAGTCCTTTGGCCCGGTTGGAATGTTCCCTGGTAAATGTTTTGTGCATGATAACCTCGTTTCTGTGTGGTTTTCCGGGGAGGCCCCGTATTTTGCGGCAGCCCGCCGGCTTTCCCGGGGCCCTGGAGGCTGCCGCCCGCAATTATGTGTCAATGCTCTTTACCCGGATCCTGAAGGTCGCCGGTGAGGGTAAAGCCGTACAGGAACGGAAGGGAGAATAAAATGGGAAAGGCATATCTGGGGTGTCCGAAAAAGCAGGGGGCAGCCATGCAGATCAGAAGGCTGATCCAGAGGGGCAGCCCGGCCAGGAGGGCGGCCTTTTCTGGTAAAAGGTAAGGAAGCAGAAAGCCCATACCGCCGCGCCGATATTTTCCAGAATACCCAGAACCGATATGCGCGCGGCAAAACGGTAATAAAATATCAACAGTTTTTCAGCCCCGGGAAACAGTCCGCCCTGGCGGACCAGATTGTAGTCATCGGCCTCATAGCGTATGGAATTGCTCACAGCCGGGGTAAACCAGCCATATATGTGCTGAAGAAACCCTTCCGCATAGCAGCCGGGGTGCTTCAGAAATCCCCGGAACCAGACTTTCAGGTAGGAGAACAGCTCCCCGCCGGAGGCATCTTTTCTGTAAAGCGCCTTCACCGGATCGGAACTGTCGGGGTTATAGCTGGCGGCAACCAGGTCCGCATCACCCAGAACCGTTTCAATGGCCTCCCGTTCCCCGGGGGTAAGTTCGTCCCGGTATAGCTGCAGATATCTGGCCGTCTGCTGGAAGGGGATGGACAGCATCTCGCCGATACTTCCGGAGGCGGCGCAGGTGGCCCGGACCAGAAGGAAAAGAATCAGCTCCGCGGCCAGAATGCTGCCTGCAAAAGAGGACAGCAGGCACAGGATCCGCTCCCTGGGGCAGTATTTTTTCCATAAATAGAAGGAAATGCCGATACCGCTGAAAAGTACCACATAGAGCCCGTTATTGCGCAGCAAAATGACTCCCAGCTGCAGTGACAGGAAAAGCGGCACAAAACCCTTGTCCCTGATCCGTCCCGGGCGTTCCAGCAGCAGCGCCAGCGCCATGACATAGCCTGTGACAAAGGCGGAATAGGGCACGTCTTTTACCGCGGTGGAAGCCATATTGGAATATACCGGGGTGACGCAGTAAAGCAGCTGCAGGCAAAGCAGCAGGGAAAAGCGTGCGCCCCTGCGGGAGAGCAGGGAAATGGTGGAGGCCAGGGCCGCCGCCAGCAGGAAGTCCTGGAACAGCATATATACAAACAAGCCGGTTTCGGGAGAGTGGAACAGGGCGTCTGCACCTTTCACAAGACCGCCCATGATCAGGGTGTGGAAAAGGGGATGATGGGTACTGTATTCCATGCCTCCCATGACCTGCTCGATCTGGCCGATGGCATCCCAGCACAGTTTGCCGGGAAAGGACAGAAGCAGGAAGGGGGCGTATGCCGCACACAGAATCAGAAAGGATTTCCGGAAAGGGCGGGTGGTGAAAAAGTGCGTTTCCCGGGAGGTGAAGCTGCGGGAATCCAGAAAGACCGTGAGAAGCCCCATAATGGCATGAAATAAAAAAGCATACCCCGCCAGGGCCAGGATAAACCGGATAAAATTGACGCCGCTTCCGAAACAATAGGCGCTGCTTTGAATTTCCTGATAAGACCGGCCCAGAAGGATGGTCACTGCAAAAAACACGGAGAGAAGCGCAGAAGACTGCCGGGGGGACTCCGGATGGGATAGAGAAATGCTGCGCGAAAAACCGTAAAAAATATAACTCAAAACAAGCAACAGCAGGAATTTGAAATCGTACATTCCCAGCAGTTCGTAAATGGACGCGATGGCAAAGTCCAGGGAAGTCTCGTACCGGGCGGGATCCAGGGGCGCGTGAAATACGGCGCACAATGCATATGCGGTCAGAAAGCTTTTCAGGATTCTGACCATGGTTTCTCTGCAGGATGCGTTTGTAAAGGATAGCTTTTCTTTGTTCATGCCCGGACCGCCTTTTTAATTGATAGACATTCTTCTCCCTATTTTATATCAGAGGGAGAAGAATGACAAGTCAAAAACAGGAAAGAGACCTGGTGTTATCGTCACGCGGGCAGTAATACGGCGGCCTCATAGTCTGACAGGGTGCCGGAAAAGCCGCTGTCCCGGACCAGATTTTTCATTCCGGCCAGCCGGGGAAGGGAAATGCTGCCGGGCAGGGTATGAAAGACCAGAATAATCCGCTGGCCGTTCAGCTGTCTCTCCATGTAAATAAGCCCGGTGTCATCCTCCGCGTAGACTTCTGCCAGACGGCCTTCCGTCAACAGGGGATAGCAATGCCTGATTTTCAGAAGCGTCCGGTAGTAATGGAGCATGTCTGTATTCTGCCTTTTTTCGTCCCAGGGCATACCGCGCCTGCAGTCCGGGTCAGGCCCGCCTTCCAGGGCCACTTCGTCCCCGTAATAGATCATTGGCATGCCGGGAAGCAGAAGCTGCAGGGCAGCCGCAAGCTTTTGTTTTCGCAGGTCGTTTCCGGCCAGGTGTAAAAACCGCGCCGTATCATGGCTGTCAATAAAATTCCAGAGATATCCCTCCAGGCTGCTGTGAAGATGCCCTTTGATATAATTCAGGTTTCCGAGAAAAGAGGAGGCATTCATCTCCCCGGAGGCGGCCAGATTCCGCACATAGCGGCAGAACGGATAGTTCATGACGGTATCCCATTCGTCACCTTCCAGGAAATCCCCGGCGAAATGCCAGATTTCACCGATGATCAGGGCGTCCGGGCTGACCGCCTTGATTTCTTTCCGGAAACGTTTCCAGAAGGTATGGCTGATTTCATCCGCCACGTCCAGGCGCCAGCCATCGATGCCGCACTCCTGAATCCAATAGGAAGCCACCCGGATCATGTAATCCGCGGTCTCCCGGTTCTGCAGATTCAGCTTGGGCATCATGCCGGCGTAACTGAAAGTCTTGTAATTGGGTCTTTTGCCCCATTCCATGATCAGGGGGAAATCTTCAATATAGTACCAGTTCAGGTAAGGGGAAGCTTTTCCTTTCTCCATAATATCCCGGAAGGCAAAAAAATCGATGCCCGTATGGTTGAACACACCGTCCAGTATGACGCGCATGCCGGCCTGATGGGCTTTTTGCACAAGCTCTTTCAAATCCTTTTTGTCCCCGAAGGAGGGATCAATCCGGTAGTAATCGTCTATATTGTACTTGTGGCTGGAATTGGAAGCGAAAATCGGTGTCATGTAGAGGATGTCCACACCCAGGTTTTTCAGGTAATCCAAATGGCGGATGATGCCCTGCAGGGAGCCCTTTAAGTCGGCTTTGTGGTCTATGGGAGCCTGATACCAGACATTTTCGGGAATCTCCAGATGGGAGGCAAAGCGGGAAGGAAAGATCTGGTACACGACTTTGTTCCTGGCCCATTGGGGCAGGCAGAACATTTCCTCTTCCCTGAGATTCTGGGGACAGTCAAACATATTGTCAATGTCCGTGATGCACCGGTCAAAAAAGCTGTGTTCCCCATAATAGCATACTTTTCCGGCGGTATCTTCTATTTCAAAAAAGTATCTCAGACAGACCACGTCAAGCTCTTCCAGCGTCTCGTAATAGTCGCTATAATTGTCGGAGTATGCCAGCTTCATGGGGCAGGCCCGCCGAGTGTCCTGGTATTTGAGGGGCAGGTATTTATCCTGGACATGCAGGACTACCCGTGCCGCGTCCCCCTTTTTGGTTTCAAGCCGTATCAGAAAGCGCCCCTTTTCCAGGGCAAAACAGTATCTTTTGTCTGCAAAATGCCGGATTGCCGCGTATTCCATGTTTCGTGCTCCTCTCTATTGTGATGTTCAAAGTCAATGCCATAATGCCCAAAGTCATGTGTTTTCCTGGACTGTGAAATCAGATGTCCGGACGGGATTCTCTTTGATAATGCTCAAAGTCATATGTTTTCCTGAACCGTGAAATCAGATGTCCGGGCGGGATTCTCTTTCATTGTACTCGAAAGCCGGAGGAAATGCAAAAGGTTTCCGGAATTTGTTTCGGTGCAGACTGCAATGCCGGGCAAGATAGAGATTGCAATCCCGGTTGGGATATGGTATATTTTGTGCATGATAAATTTTGTTCCGTATTGGGAAACCATAGAGTTTTTACCGCAGGGCGCGGCCTTTGGATGAGAGGGATGCCCGTCAAAGCGGTCAGGGGTATGTAATATGAAAGAAACGATTCGGAAAACATCGAAATACGCCGTAGCATTTTTATGGGCAGCCATTCTGGTTTACGGGGGAATGTGCCTGTATTTGTTTTACATGCAGTCTGTCCAGCCGCTGGATTACGATAACCGGTATTTCCAGTCGGACCTGCCTTATCACATCAGCATGATCGTGGATGACGGATGGTATTACAGCTTCACGGCATATGCCTACCAGCTTCTCTACTGGCTGGGGGGAAAGAAAACCATACTCATAGCCCTTTTTCTGGCAGTGGTCACGGTGGCGTGCATCGGGCTGACAGATGGTCTGCTGAGAAGGATTCTGAAGCGGGAAAGGACGGATGCCCTGACGCTGGGAGCCGCATTTGCCCTGAATCTTGTGATGCCTTTTTTCTGGTCATATGCCGGAGCGTACCGCTATGTGAGTTACCAGTCGGGAAATCTGTGGCATAATTCCACATATCAGTGTATGAAACTGGCGGCCCTGGCGGCCATGCTGTATTATGAAAAGATGGAAGAGGGCTATAGGGAAAAAATATCCCTCCGCCAATGGCTGGCCCTGGCGGGGATTTTGTTTCTCTGTACGGGGATCAAGCCCAGCTTTTTAACTGTGTTTGCACCTATGCTGGCGGTGAAGCTGCTGGCAGATTTGTGCAGGCGGGTGCCTTTCAGGCAGGTTTTTCTGCTGGGGAGCACGGTTCTGCCTGCCTGCGGTGTGATTCTCTGGCAGAATATGGTACTGTTCGGGGCGGATACGGGACATGGGATGACTTTTTCCCCCTGGTATACTTTTTCCCTTCATGCAAACAGGACAAAGCTGGCGGTGCTGTGTTCCATTGCGTTTCCGCTGACAATACTGCTGTTTTCCCTGAAAGACCTGCTGCGGGACAGGCGGTATCTGTTTGTCTGGGGTATGACGGGAGTGGGATTTCTGGAAGCGCTGTGCCTGGTGGAGACGGGAAGCCGTTCCCGGGATGGAAACTTTCTGTGGGGATACTGCTTTGCCATTTTTTTGGTCTTTGTATACAGTTTTGGAAAATGGATTTCTTTTTTGAAAAGGAAAACTCACATATTGCTGTACCGGCTGGCTTTTGGCGTGTCGGGATGTGTGCTGGCCTATCAGCTGTTCTGCGGAATCTGTTTCTTTGCAAGGCTCCTGCAGGGGGAAACTTACTTTATGATGGGATGAAAAAGCCGGGGGACCGGAGGGAAGCGTCCGGAAATGTGATTCCCGCCAGCAACATGAGGGTTAAAGACTCCGCTGCTTTGCAGCGCTGCAAGTTTGATATCCCGTTGCCTGCCGCGAGGGTCACATACCCCGCTGCTTGCAGCGCTACAAGCTTGATGCCCCGTTGCTTGCAGCGGGGTTGTTGACTTTGAAACAAGGTGAAAGCATGGTGCCGGAAAAAAGGATGCGAGATGTGGAGCGGCCCGGCGGCAGGGAGGCTGGAATGAATAAAATCAGGAATTTTCGCTGGAAGGAGCATGTGTGGGAGCTGGCGGCGCTGTTTGCAGTGTTTGCGGTGCTCTGTGCCTTTGCGGCGCAAAAGGAAGGGTATCATATGGACGAACTCCTTTCCTTTGAGCTGGCCAACGCGGAGTTTAATCCATGGATTGTTCCCACCCAGCCGGTGGGAAGGCTGGCGAAGTTTGTACAAGAAGAAATCCGGGGAGAGTCCCTGGGAGAGACATTGGCCAACCTGGGGGAGACGGTGGCGGATGTGGTCCAGAACAAGGGGGCAAGCCGGCTGCTGCAGTATAAGGCCGACGTGTATCCGGAACCGGTGTGGATCAGCGGGAAGCAGTTCAGGGATTATCTGACCACGGGAACCGGAGACCGGTTCAACTATCTGTCCGTCTATTTTAATGTGAAGGATGACAACCACCCGCCCCTGCATTTTATGCTTCTGCATACCATGTCGTCTTTGTTTGCGGGAATTCTTCATCCGTTTTTGGGATGTATTCTGAATATTCTGGCAGTTCTGGGATGTATGGTCTGTCTTTTCCGGCTGGGGACACTGCTGGAGGGGCACGGCATTATTCCGGAGGGCTGCGGCAGATATGCCGGAATTTGCATGGGGCTGCTGTACGGACTTTCCGCCGGGGCGGCTGCCACTGCCCTGCTGATTCGTATGTACGGACTGATGACCTTTTTCTGCGTGGCGTTGTTTTATCTGCATGTAAAAAAGTGGCTGGAAAATGGATTTTCGGAGAAAAACGGAAGGTTGCTGGCTGTGACGGCGCTGGGGTTCTGGACACAGTACTTTTTCCTTTTTTATTGTATTACCCTGGCGGCGGTGACCGTGGCAATGCTGTGGGCAAAAAAGCGTTTCGGGGAACTAAAGCGGTATGTGGGCACCATGGCGCTGGCTGCAGGTGTGGGAGTTTTTCTGTTTCCGTTTGCCATACAGGATGTATTTTCCAGCGGAAGGGGCCAGGAAGCCCTCCGGAATCTGGGAAGCGGCTTTTCCGGTTATGGAGCCAGACTGGGGGCCTTTGGCGTTATTTTGCTGGAAGGAGTCTTTGGCAGCGTGCCGGCTGCGGTAATTTGCCTGCTGATCCTGACGGCGGCAATTTGCCTGCTGGTGTTGCGGAAAAAGTCAAAGGGGCAGGAGAAGGGGCCGGGAGGGGCGCCCGGTTCATTCTGGCTGATGCTGCTTGTGCCGGTTGCCGCTTATTTTATGCTGGCGGCAAGAATGTCCCCCTATCTGGTAGACCGTTATATTATGCCTCTTTTCCCGTTTGTGGCGGTAGCGCTGTGTTTGCCGGCCGTCATGGCTTTCGGGAGGTTCTGCGCCGGTAAGAAGGCCTGCTTTTTCCTTCCGGTGATGGTTCTGGGAGCGGTGAGCCTGCTGTCCTACGATGGGGAATATCTGTACAAGGGATATAACAGACAGCTGGAGATTGCGGGACAATATCAGGATCTGGCATGTATCTGTCTGTATGATGGTCTGGGATACTATTATAATCTGCCGGAATTTATGCACTACGAAAAAACGATGCTCCTGACCCTTCCGGAGCTGGAGCAGAGGCAGGATAAAGAGAGCCTGGAGGGACAAAGGCAGATCATTGTGCTGAAGAAAGCCGGGGTAGAGACGGAAGATGCCCTGGACGCACTGCAGGAATATGGCTGGCGGGTGGAGAGGGAACTGCTTCCGGAAGCGGACAGCGTTTACGGAGACACCATATATTTCTGTGTGGAGGAGTAGGGCCGGGTTATCCCTGAAAATGGAATCAGAATCGTTGAGAATGCCGCTGCATGGATACAACCTATCCGGCGGCATTTTCTTATCATTGCCGGCCCGGCCGCTTCCCGCTTTTCTTAAATTTTTTTGAATACTTTGCGATAAATGTTTCCTAATTGGGAGATTATGGTATAATATCGAAACAGAAGTCCATATTTGTGGCGTGTAGAGGCCGGGCATTTTGGAGTACAAAATTTGATAAGTGAAAGACAGGAGATTGGAATAGATGCAAATAGGACAGGAAATGTATGATTTTGCGGGAAAGCTGTTTCCCATAGGCAGGAGCCTTACCGGCGAGGGGGTGCGGGAAAGCCTGGAGCTGATCAGGGAACAAGTGCCGGAACTGGAGATAAAGTCCGTGCCCAGCGGTACCAGGGTATTTGACTGGACGGTGCCGAAGGAGTGGGAAATCCGGGAGGGGTATATTGAGGACAGCCAAGGAAACAGGATTGTGGATTACCGCCAAAATAATCTGCATGTGATGGGATATTCTACCCCGGTGGACAGGTATGTGGAACTGGAGGAACTGCTGCAGTATATTAAAGTGGAAGAAGGGCAGCCGGACGTCATACCTTATGTAACCTCTTATTATTCTCCCAGGCATGCTTTTTGTATGTCCAGACATAAGCGGGATTCCCTGCAGCCGGGTACCTATCACATGGTAATAGACAGCAGGCATTTTGACGGCGTCCTCAATTACGGTGAGATTCTGCTGCCGGGCGCTTCCGGAAAGGAGGTTCTGCTGTCCACCTATATCTGCCACCCGTCCATGGCCAACAATGAGGTGTCGGGGCCGGTGCTGGCTACATGGCTTGCAAAGTGGCTGAAGACGCTGGACAGAAAGCTTTCTTACAGGATTGTGATTGTGCCGGAAACCATAGGCTCCATAGCTTATCTCAGCAGAAACCTTTCCGAGATGAAGGCAAAAACCGTGGCCGGATTTGTGCTGACCTGCGTGGGGGATGACAGAACTTATTCCTATCTGGAGACCAGAAAGGGAAATACCCTGACGGACCGGGTGATGAGAAACGTGCTTGGCTTTGCATATCCGGAATACAAAACTTACAGTTACCTGGAGAGGGGATCCGACGAGCGGCAGTACAATGCCCCGGGGGTGGATTTGCCGGTATGTGATTTCTGCCGATCCAAATACGCGGAGTATCCGGAATACCATACGTCGGCAGACGATATGACACTGATTTCTCCCCAGGGGCTGGAAGGCTCCTATGAGATGATGCAGAGGGTCATAAAAGCGCTTGAATACAACCGTTATTACCAGGTTACCTGCCTGTGTGAACCCCAGCTGGGGAAAAGGGGCCTGTATCCCACGGAAAGCCGCAAGGGAATTTACGAGGAAGTAAAGAAAATGACCAACCTGATCGCGTACGCGGACGGGACGGAAGATTTGATTGGGATCAGTACCCGCATCGGCGTGCCGGTGGAGGAGCTGATTCCCATTGTGGACAGGCTGTGTGAGGCCGGATTGCTGGAGGCCAGGGAGAAAGAAGCCTGAACACAGAGAAAGGCACAGCTGCCAGAACGCAGGGATCAGATACGCGCTGAGACATAAAAACAGGAATGTACCAGAAATGGCAGGGGGCAGTGCCGCCGGAAGGAATGAAAAGAAGATGGAATATACAGATTGGCTGCAGGAGCAAAACTGGTTGAAAAAAGGGGACTGCGTCTATGTGATCTCCGACATGCTGGAACTGGCGAAATCATACAAAGCCAGGGGCAGCAGACTTTGCCCGGACGAACTGACGGAGGGGCTGCAAAGGATTGTGGGAGAGGAAGGAACTTTGCTTTTTCCCACATTTAACTGGGATTTCTGCAAAGGAACCGGGTTTGACTATAGCAGGACACCGGTGAGAACCGGGGCATGGTCCAAATCGGTCCTGCAGAGAAAGGACTTTGCCCGGACGGCGCATCCGCTGTATTCGTTTGCGGTATGGGGGCATCACAGGGAGGAGCTGCTGGAAAACGATTCCGCGGATTCCTTCGGGCCGGGTACAATATTTGAACTGTTGCTTCAATGGGACGCCAGACTGCTGGCGGTGGGGCTGCCGGCGCTGAAGGGCGCTTCCTACATTCATCATGTGGAACAGATGGTAGGAGTGCCCTACCGTTACAACAAATCCTTTACCGGGGAATATAGGGACGCCCTGGGCCGGTGCGGGACCAGGACATACCGGATGTATGTGAGGGACCTGGACCTGGATCCCCGCCATATCGATGGATTCCGTCCCCTGGAGGAAAAAATGAGTGAGGAAGGGTTGATCCGGACAGAATATTACGGAGAGATTCCCTCCCACATGCTGCGGATCGCGGATCTGGACCGGGAAGTGCGGAAGGATATTCTGGAAAACGATTCCCGGAATATGTACGATTATAAGAGAGATCACTGAGGGGTACCCGGAACAGGTACGATGAGAAGGAAGACCGGTAGGGATACCCGGGAAAAAATATTGGAAGAAGAAAATGCGGGAAGGACCGCCCGCTGCCTGAAACGGAAAGGGGCACGGGTCCTGCGGAGGCCGGAAAAGGTACAGCCCGCCGGAGACAAGAGGAATCGAAATGAAGGAAAGAGTCTATGTATGCCATACCTATTACCATGTATATGTGGCTTTTCTGAAGGAACTGAACCTCCCTTTAGAAAAGCGCGGGCAGGCTGACCTTCTGCTCAGTAAAATGTCCATTGATTTTGAGCATTTGAAGGACAGGGTGGAGGCTACGGGACTGTTCGGAAAGGTACTGGAGTACGACGAGAAAAGGGAGGATTTTTTCCCGGAACTGGCCAGGTACCAGCAGGATAAGGGAAACATTGTGTTCAACATGTTTTTCCGGATGCGTTTTACCAGGAAGCTGGCAAAGCTAAATGCGCCCTATGTGCCGGTGAATTTTAAGGAGTACGGCGATATTTATGTTTTCTGTGACAGCGACCCGGTGGGGTATTATCTGAACTGGAAGCGCATTCCCTACCATGCCCTGGAGGATGGACTGAATTCCCTGGTGCATATTGATGCGGCCAGATATGACAACAGGGGGCATTTCGGCCTGAAAGTATTTTTTTCCCGGAAACTGAACCTGATTTTTATCCAGAATGGTTACGGAAAATATTGTATTGACATGGAAGTAAACGATATTGCGTCTATTCCCTATCCCTGCCCCCAGTATAAGGAGGTACCCAGACAGCAGCTGGCGGACAGGCTTACGGCTGAGGACAAAGATTTGATCCTGCGTGCTTTTATCCGGGACAAAGAGGAACTGGAGCGGCAGATCGAAAACAGCGGGCAGGTGGGAGATAAAATCCTGATTTTGACAGAGCCGCTGTGTTCCCTGGAGGTGAGGGAGAAGATTTTCAGGGACCTGATTGACACCTACGGCAGGGAGGGGACAATTTTCCTGAAGCCCCATCCCAGGGATGGACTGGATTACCGGAAACTATTTGGGGAATATCCCCAGTTTGACCCCACTGTCCCTATGGAAATGCTGAATTTTTTCCCGGGACTGCGGTTCAAAAAGGTGATTTCCGTGCTCACGGAGATCAAGGCCATACAGTTTGCGGATGAGGCCGTGCGGCTGGGACCGGATTTTCTGGACAAATACGAGGACCCGGCCAGACACAGACAAAATGAACAGATCAGGTAAAGAGAGGACAGGACCATGGCGCAGATTCTGAAAAAAATGAGTGTTTTGCTGGACAAAAAGCAAAAGAGAACCATGGCGGGGCTTATTGTGCTGATGGTTATCGGCGCCTTCCTGCAGACAGCGGGAGTGGGAATGCTGGTGCAGGTGGTCAGTGTGGTGGTAGACCCCGGTGCGGTGGAAAGAAGCCAGCTGGTGCGGTCTTTTTACCAGCTGCTGGGATGCCGGGACTTTCAGAGTTTTTCCGTCACGGTGATGGTGCTTCTGGTGGTGGTTTTCGCGGCTAAGAATGTATTTTTGTTTGTGCAGCAGAAACTTACCTTTGCTTTCATATATACTAACCAGTTCAGGACTTCGGAGCGGATGATGCGCAATTATCTGCGCCGGGGGTATGAGTTTTACCTGAATGCGGATACGGCAGTGGTGCAGAGAAGCATCACATCCGATGTGAACAATATGTATGCCCTGATTCTGGCGCTGCTGCAGCTGTTGTCGGATGGGGTGGTGTCTCTGTTTATCATATGGTACTGCCTTATGACCAACGGTGTGATGACGGTCCTGCTGGCCGCTTCCCTGGCGGTGCTGATGGCCATGATCAAAAAGATTCTGAAGCCCATTATGTACAGGGCGGGGAAAGAAAACCAGGACTATTACAGCAGCCTGTTTAAATGGATTTCCCAGACAGTGCTGGGCATCAAGGCGGTGAAAGTCAGCTGTAAGGAGCAGTATTTTGTGGACGAATACTGTAAATGCGGCAGGGGATATGTGAACGCGGTACAGCGGAGGGACCTGTACAATAATATTCCCAAGCTGCTGATTGAGACCGTATGTATCGCGGTGATGATGGGCTATATGATTGTGCTGACCCTCCTGGGGACCGGCACGGAAAATATGCTGGAAGTGCTGACCACCCTGGCTGCGGCGGCCTTTGTGCTTCTGCCGGCGGTAAACCGCATCAATAACCAGATGAATGCCATTTCTTACTGTGAGCCCTTTTTTATGGGAGTCAGTGACAATCTGCAGGAGGAGATCGGGGACGATAAGGTGGATATGTCTTTTGCGGCGGATGAGAAGGAAAAACTTCCCCTGAAGCATTCCATTGAGCTGAAAGATATTGTGTATGCATACCCGAATACGGAAAAACGGATTTTTGACCACTGCAGTCTGACCATTCCCATAGGTTCGGCGGTGGGCATCGTGGGAACTTCCGGTTCTGGAAAGAGCACCATTGTGGATATTCTGCTGGGTCTGCTGGAAGTGCAGGAAGGCAGTATCCGCGCGGATGGCGTGGATGTGAAAACAGAGTACCGGAAGTTCCTGAAAAATATCGGTTACATTCCCCAGATGATTTTTATGCTGGATGACAATATACGCAGAAATGTGGCTTTTGGTGTTCCGGATGAAGAGGTGGACGAGGAGCGGGTCTGGGAAGTATTGCGGGAGGCACAGCTGGATGAGTTTGTGAAATCCCTGCCGGAGGGACTGGACACGGGAATCGGCGAGCGCGGAATCCGTATTTCAGGGGGACAGCGGCAGCGGATCGGTATCGCCAGGGCGCTGTATTATGATCCGGAAGTACTGATCCTGGACGAGGCCACGTCTGCGCTGGACAATGACACCGAAGCGGCAATCATGGATTCGGTAAACCGTCTTCATGGCAGGAAGACGCTGATTATCATTGCCCACAGACTGCAGACCATCGAAAAATGCGACCTGGTTTACCGGGTGGAGGATGGCGGAATGGTCCGGGAGCGCGGAGGCGGCCAGGCGTTGGCCAGGTAAGGAAATGCTGCAGAGTAAGGCCAGAGGCATATAGGAAGCCTGCAGAGTAAGGCCAGAGACATATAGGAAGTCTGCAGGGAAAGCCAGAGGCATAAAGGAAGCCTGCAGAGTAAGGCCAGAGGCATAAAGGAAAGTCTGCAGGGAAAGCCGGAGGCATAAAGGAAGTCTGCAGGGGAAGGCCTGAGGCAGAAAGAAGGCGGCCTGCCCTGCGGCTTTGTGGAGGCGTAAAAAGGTATGAAGCTGAGTGTCATTGTGCCTGTCTATAATATGGCGGCGGGGGGAAAGCTGGAATATTGCATGGATTCACTGGTGGGCCAGACCATACAGGACTATGAAATCATAGCGGTGGACGATGCATCCACGGACACTTCCCTGGAGATTCTGAGATCCTATGAAAAAAGGTATCCCGGGAAAGTGAAAGTGTTTGCCTGCCCGGTGAACCGGCGCCAGGGCGGCGCGAAGAACGAAGGGCTGAAACATGCCCGGGGAGAGTGGATCGGCTTTATAGACAGTGATGACTGGGTGACGGCGGACTACTATGAGAAGCTGCTGGCAAAGGCGGACCGGACCGGCGCGGATATGGTGGGATGCGACTACAGTCTGGTGACGGAGCACACCATGGAGACGGGCACGGTGGTGGAAAATAATACCCTGGACCAGACCGGGATTCTGGACGAGGAAAAGCATAAAAAGCTGATTCTGCGGCCCGGCAGTATGGTGATTAAGATTTACCGGCACAGCGTCATCCGGGAGAATCATCTGGAGTTCCCGGAGGGGATTTTTTACGAGGACAACTGTGCCGCCCCGCTGTGGTCTGCGTATTTTACCCATTTCCAGCGGGTGGAGGAACCCTTGTACTTTTATTACCAGCATGATACATCCACGGTGCACCGGATCTCGGAAGCCCGGTGCAGGGACAGAATGAGGGCGGAGGAAATCTTTCTGGAAGAGTGCGGAAAAAGGGGGCTTCTGGACCGTTACCGGAAGGAAATCGAATACCGCTTTTCGGAATTGTATTATGTGATTACCCTGTTCTCCTATCTGCAGGGGGTAAAGCATCCCAGGCTTTCCTTTGTCAGGGAATTGCGGGAGGGCGTCCGGAAGCATTTTCCTGATTTTCAGGAAAACGAATACTACAGGGAACGCACCGGCAGGGAAGAGCAGGAACTGATGGCCATGCAGGAACGTTCGGACGTGAAGTTTTATTTTTATTACCGTTTCAAATTGTTTGTGCGCAGATGCAGGAAGTAAGGCTGGAAGCGTGGAAGAGGGAAACATTATCATGAAAAAGGCGGCAATCATTACGGCGCGGGGCGGCAGCAAGCGGATTCCCCGTAAAAATATCAAAAATTTCTGCGGCAGGCCCATTCTGGCCTACTCCATAGAGGCGGCCCTGGGTTCCGGGGTTTTTGACAGCATTATGGTATCCACGGAAGATGAGGAGATCGCGGCGGCGGCAAGACAGTACGGGGCGGAAGTGCCCTTTCTCAGGAGCAGGGAGAATGCAGGCGATTTTGCCTCCACGGCCCAGGTGATTCTGGAGGTATTGCAGGAATATAAGAAGCAGGGCAGCGTCTTTGACCAGATTTGCTGTATTTATCCCACGGCCCCTTTTCTGACGGCGGACCGGCTGAAGGAAGCCATGGATTTGCTGGAAAAAACAGGGGCGGACTGTGTACAGCCGGTGGTCAGGTTCAGCTTCCCGCCCCAGAGATGCCTGGTGGAGGAAAACGGAATGCTGCAGTTTAAGTGGCCCCAGTACCGCAATGCCAGATCCCAGGATCTGGAACCCTATTATCATGACGCGGGACAGTTTTACTGCCTGGACAGGGAAAGCTTTGAGCGGCAGGGGGTGCTGGTGATGGAAAAAACCGTGCCGCTGGTTCTGCCGGAGATGGAGGTTCAGGATATCGACACGGAGGAAGACTGGGCAATCGCGGAGATGAAATACCGTTTGCGCAGGGAGGGCGGTCCTGACCGGACATGACAGATTTTGAGGAGAGGAAGGAAAGGCGGATAAACATGCAGGTAAACGTATTGGAGTGGCTGGACCGGACGGCGGCGCAGATGCCGGACAGACTGGCGCTTTGGGATGAACAGGAGCAGATGAATTATAAAGAATACCGGGAGAAAAGCATGGGGCTGGCAAAAGCAGTGCTTTCCGTCCTTCCGGGAAACGGAAGACGGCCGGTGGTGGTATATCTGGAGAAGAGCATCAGGGTGCTGGCTTCTTTTATGGGAATTGCCTACAGCGGCAATTTTTATTCCCCCATTGATGTGGACATGCCGAAACAGAGGGTGGACAAGATTCTGGAGGTTCTGCAGCCGGAGCTGGTGATCACTACAAAAGAAGGACAGAAGGAATTTGAAAAATTCGACTTTTCCGGGAAATATATTCTCTATGAGGAAGTGGAGAGTCTGGAAGAGGCGCCGGAAGTATGCCGGGCAGCGGAAAACATTCTGGATACGGATCTGCTGTATGTGCTGTTCACCTCCGGTTCCACAGGGACCCCCAAGGGCGTGTGCATCACCCACAGAAGTGTCATTGACTATACGGACTGGGTGACCCATACCTTTGGGATTACGGCTCAGGACAGCTTCGGAAACCAGGCGCCCTTTTATTTTGACAATTCCATTCTGGACATTTACTCTGCCATGGCCACTGGGGCGGCGCTCTATATTGTGCCGAAAAAACTGTTTCCCCAGCCGGTGCGTCTGCTGGAGTGGCTGAAGGAAAACCGGATCAGTACCATTTTCTGGGTGCCATCCGCGCTGATGGTGGTGTCGAAGCTGAAGGCTTTCCGCAATGTGGATCTGACGGACACGCTGAAACGAGTGCTGTTCTGCGGGGAAGTGATGCCCAATAAGCAGCTGAACCTCTGGCGGAAGTATCTGCCGGAAGTGGTCTACGCCAATCTGTACGGGCCCACGGAAATCACGGATGCCTGCACTTATTACCTGGTGGACAGGGAGTTTGGGGATGAGGAAAGCCTTCCCATAGGCATTCCCATGAGAAACACGCAGATTTATGTGCTGGATGAGCAGGACCGGCTGGTGACGACGCCCCATGTGGTGGGGGAATTGTGTGTCAGGGGGACCTGCCTTTCCACGGGCTATTACAACAATCCGGAGAAGACGGCCGCGGCATTTGTGCAGAATCCCCTGAACGGCGCCTATGAGGAAAAAATTTACCGCACAGGGGATCTGGTGGAGTATAATGAGAGAGGGGAACTGCTGTACCTGTCCCGGAAGGATTTTCAGATCAAGCATATGGGACACCGGATAGAACTTGGCGAAATTGAGACTGCCGTGGCTTCCCTGCCGGAAATCACCATGTGCTGCTGTCTTTACGACGAGAAAAAAAGCAGGATTGTGCTTTTTCTGGATAGAGAGATGGCGCGGGAAGAAATCAATGGGCAGCTGGAGAAAATGATACCCGAATACATGCTGCCCGGGAAACTGGTCTGCATGGAGACCATGCCCCTGAATGCCAACGGCAAGATTGACAGGGTGAAATTAAAGGAATATTTGTGATGGGCAGGACAACGTTTCAGAAAATACTGATCATAGGTTACGGCAGGATTGCGGCACAGGTGCTGGAATATGTCTGCGGGAAAAGCGGGGAGTACGGATATGTGACAGAATTTGTGGAGCACGAAATCCAGCCCTTCGGGATTTTGAAAAAAATCTGCGAAGAGAGACAGGTTCCGTTCTTATCCGTTCCGGAACGGCGGAGGCTGGCAGAAGAGCTGTCGAAAATCCGGGAGGAGACCCTGATCATCAGCGCCAGCAATAATTTTCTCTTTCCCCCGGATGTGGTGGCAAAGGAGAATGTAACCATTGTGAATTTCCACAATGCGCTGCTTCCCCGGTTTCCCGGCAGGAACGCGCCCAGCTGGGTTATATACGAGGGAGAGCGGGAAACCGGGATTACCTGGCACTATGTGACGGCAGGGGTGGACGAGGGCAGTATTATCCTGCAGAAGCGCTGTGCCATAGAGCCGGATATGAAAGCCTATGAACTGGCCGAGAAGCTGATGACCCTTGCGCTGGAGGGATTTTGTGAATGCTTTGGGGAAATCCTGGAGAAAAGCGCCCCGGCCAGGCCCCAGCAGATGCCGCCTCACAGGAGAATGTACCGTTCCGGGGAGATTCCCGGGGGAGGACATTTTGACACCCAGGATTCCCCCGCCGACATTTACCGGCTGCTCCGGGCCGTGGATTACGGAAAAAACAATATTTTTCCGGAAGTCACCGCCACCCATGAGGGACGGGAAATCCGTATCCTCCGTTACAAAAAGGTGTCCCGGGAGACGGCTGCCCGGGGGGAGGGCCTTTTGTACCTTCCCCTGGACGAAGACAATGTGCTGAAACTGAAATACGGCGTATGCGGGGGATGAGTGCCCGCAAAACGAGATAAGGAGAATATGCTATGGAAGAGAAAATTCTGAAAATTTTATGCGAGATCAATGATGAGATTGCCTCTTACAACGGGGATAACCTGTTTGAGGCCGGACTGCTGGACTCTTTCCAGGTGATAGACCTTGTGGCGGAACTGGAGGATGTCTTTGATGTGGAAATCGACGCCGCGTATGTGGTGGAGGAAAATTTTGCAACCAAGGATGCGATTGTGGCCCTGATGGAGCAGCTGGTGCCGTAAACGGCAGGGCCGCAGCGGGATCAAGGGAGAAGGCATGGGAAGAGAAGATAATATATGCGGAAAAATAAAAATCGGTGAACGGTTTGTGGGTGAAGGGTGTCCGGTGTATCTCATAGCGGAAATGTCGGCGAATCATGCGGGGAGCCTGGCACGGGCGAAGGAGATTATCCATGCCGCAAAAGAGAGCGGGGCGGACTGTATTAAAATACAGACCTATACGCCGGATACCCTGACCATAGACTGTCACAACCGTTATTTCCAGGTGGGGAACGGTACCTGGGAGGGAGAAAATCTCTATGGGCTGTACGGGAAGGCATACACGCCCTGGGAGTGGCAGGGCGCCCTGAAGGAGGAGGCCGAAAAGGCAGGGATTGACTTTCTTTCAACGCCCTTTGACACCACTTCCGTGGATTTTCTGGAGGAACTGGGACTGCAGTTTTACAAGATTGCTTCCTTTGAGATGGTGGATCTGCCGTTGATTGAATATGTGGCCTCCAGGGGAAAACCGGTGATTATGTCCACGGGTATGGGGACCCTGGAGGAAATCAGGGAGGCGGTGGAGACGGTTTACAGGACAGGAAACCGCAAGCTTGCCCTGCTGAAATGTTCCAGCGCTTATCCGGCAGACCCTGCAGCCATGAATCTGGCCACCATTCAGGATATGAAAAGAAGGTTCGGGATTCCCATAGGGCTTTCCGATCATTCCCTTGGCTCCCTGAGTGCAATCACGGCGATTGCCCTGGGGGCTAAGATCATAGAGAAACATTTCTGCATCAGCCGGGAAATTGACAATCCGGACGCGTCTTTTTCCATGACACCGGAAGAATACCGTGCCATGGCGGATGACATCCGCGCCATGGAGCAGGCGGTGGGAGAGCCTT
This sequence comes from uncultured Acetatifactor sp., assembly GCA_910577185.1. GTDB lineage: Bacteria > Bacillota > Clostridia > Lachnospirales > Lachnospiraceae > Acetatifactor. The sequence continues at coordinate 74,832 of CAJTLR010000003.1, read as the reverse complement.
TTTACGGTATCAGCAAAGAGGAAGAGTCCAGCCGTGTGTTCCGGCGGTCCGTATTTGCGGTTCGGGATATTCCGGAAGGAGAGGCGCTGACGGAGGAAAACATCCGTATCATCCGGCCGGGATACGGAATCAAGCCCAAATATTACAGGGATATTCTGGGCATGAAAACCAGTAGAAGCCTGGAGCGGGGAACGCCGGTTTCCTTTGACATGCTGGAAAAAGGCGCCATTCTTTTTGCCACCAACAATGACAACACGGAGGATTTATTCCGATGGCTGGCGGCAAGGGAGGAAAAGGTGTATAAGATCACCAATAAACTGACGCCCCGGATGGTGCGGGAGCTGGAACCGGCTTTTCTGGTGAGTTTTAACTACCGGCATATTATTTCCGGGGAGGTTCTGGACATGCTTGCCGGCAGGGCCATAAATCTCCATACTTCCCTGCTGCCCTACAACCGGGGCTCCAGTCCGAATTTCTTCAGCTTTCTGGAGGATACGCCCAAGGGGGTTACCATACACTTGCTGGACAGGGGACTGGACACAGGGGACATTCTGTGCCGGAAGGAAGTGTTTTTTGACGAAAAGGAGGAGACCTTTGCCTCTTCCTATGACAGACTGCTGGAGGAACTGAAAAGCCTGTTCCGGGACAACTGGGACCTGATCAGAGAAGGCAGGCTGCAGCCCGTAAAGCAGGAGGGAGAGGGCAGCTGTCACAGACTGAAGGAGCTGGAGGCTGTGAGGGAACAAACTCCTTTTGACTGGAATGATAAGATTGCGGATTTTAAGGAAAGATACAAGGGGAAAGATATATGATCTGGATTCGGGCGGACGCCAATGAGACCATGGGCTCAGGGCATGTGATGCGCTGCCTTTCCATTGCGGCGGCTTTGCGGAAGATGGGGGAAAAGGTCTGTTTTCTGGCGGCGGATGAAAAAACGGTTCCTTTGCTGGAGGCAGGGGGGCAGGCATACCATGTGCTGCACACGGATTATACCCGGATGGAGGAAGAACTGGAGATCCTGGAGGGGATGCTGGCCTCATGTGCCCCTGATTTTTTCCTGGCAGACAGCTATTTTGTCACGGCGGAGTATTTCCGCAGGGTGAGGCGCCGGGTGCCGGTGGGCTATGTGGACGACAGATGCGTGAAGGGGCTTCCCCTGGATCTGCTGATTAATTATAATATTTTTGCGGAAGAATCCCTTTACGGGCAGCAGGATGGAACCCGTCTGCTGCTGGGGACGGCGTACGCGCCCCTGCGGGAGGAATTCCGGGGGACCCAATATCAGGTGCGGCAGGATGCCCTCCGGGTGCTGGTGACCACCGGGGGAAGCGACAGATACCAACTGGCGGGGCGCTTTCTGGAAAAAGCGCTGGGAGATGACAGAACCGCCGGATTAGAGTACGGAATCGTCAGCGGGGCTTTTAATCCGTATTTGAAGGAACTCAGGGAATGGGAAAAGAAAAACGGAAATGTGCGGATTTACAGCAATGTGACGAATATGCGGGAGCTGATGGAGAAAAGTGACATTGCTGTCAGTGCAGGGGGCTCCACCATGTATGAGCTGAGCGCCGTGGGCGTGCCCACGCTGTGCTTTTCCTTTGTGGACAATCAGGAGGAAATTGTCAGGGGATTTGTGGACCAGGGACTGGTCTGCTTCGGCGGCAATTATCTGGCGCAGGGGGAAGGCATGCTGGAGATGCTGGTGGAGAAAATGGCCCTGCTGGTTTCGGACCGGCGCCTCAGGCAGGCCTACAGCGAAAAACAGCGGCAAATGGTAGATGGGAAGGGCGCGGAGCGAATCGCGCAGGCACTGCTGCAGGGGAAATAAATGTTGCCCATTGCCCCGGGCTTCTGCCCGGCTAAGGAAGTGCAAATCCTGAGAAGGACAGGACATGGCTGCCACAGGCGGCAACGGAATGAGGAGGATTATTATGAAAGGATGGCTGGAAAACCGGAAAATGATATACGGCATTTTGGCGGTTTTGCTGTTTTGCCTTTTATTCTGCCTCACATTCCGGGGCAGGGCAGAAGGGCTGGAACGGCAGCAGGTGCAGATCGTCACTTTCGGGGACAGTGTGTTCGGGGAAACCAGGGATGATACAGCCGTTCCGGCAAAGCTGCAGGCAATTCTGGGTCAGTCCGTATACAATGCGGCCATGGGGGGAACCTGCGTGGCCAGGACACTGGCAGAGAGAAGGATGGACTATGCGAAAAGCTCCCTTTCGGTGGTTGGCCTGTCCAAGGCCGTGCTGGCGGACGACTATGGCGTACAGCAGTCCCTGCGGGTGCGGGAGAGCAACACGGAGTATTTTGAGGAAGTCATCGACGGCCTGGAAAGGGTAGACTTTTCCGGGGTCCGGACCATTGTGATTCAGGGGGGCATCAATGATTATCATGCGGGAACCCTGATTGAGGATCCGGAGGATCCCTATAACGAGTACACATTTCTGGGAGCCATACGGATCGCGGTGAATCATTTCCGGAAAGCAAATCCCGGGGTGAGAATTCTGCTGGTTACGCCCACCTATACCTGGTATATTTTTACGAACCTGACCTGCGAGGAGTCGGACCAGGGAGGGGGCCTGCTGGAGGATTATGTGAATGCGGAGATCCGCGTGGCGGAGGAGCTTGGCATAGAGGTGGTGGATGTGTACCATGATTTTTTCCCACATGAAAAGTGGGAGGACAAGGATCTGTATACCAGGGATGGCCTGCATCCCAATGAAAAAGGGCGGGAGATGCTGGCGCAGCGGATTGCGGAAGTCCTGCGGGAGGATGGAGCAGGACAGGGATAACAGGAGAAACAGTGCGGAAACAGAAAGGAGCGGCGGCAGATGATGTCACCCACAAAAGCATTTCAAACAGCATATGGCAGGCTTCGGCGGGAGTGGAAACTGGCTTTTTTCACCTGCTTTTTCGTGGGGCTTCTGGTTCACATGCCCATACTGCTGTCGGATATCCCCAATCATGACGGGCTGGACAGTATGTATTTTGACCAGAATATGATCACTTCGGGCAGATGGTTTCTCACCATTGCCTGCGGTTTTTCTTCCTATTATACCATTCCCTGGGTGATTGGCATTCTGGGACTGGTGTTCCTGGCTGCGGCTGCGGCTGCGCTGTGCGAACTTCTGGAGGTGGGGAAAACCTGGGCCGTGATGCTGTGCAGCGCGCTGCTGGCGGTTTTTCCGGCGCTGGCGTCCACCTTTGCCTATGTGTACACACTGGACGGCTATATGATGGCTCTGTTTTTGGCGGTTCTCTCTGTGCTGTTTACCAGGAAATACCGGCTGGGATTTTTGCCGGGGGCCCTGTGCCTGGCTTTCAGCATGGGAATTTACCAGAGCTATTTGTCGTTTGCCATGATACTGTCTGTTTTTGCCATATGGATGCTGTTTGACCGGGAAGGGGAGGGCGCGCCTTCCGTAAAGGAAAAGCTTCTGGGCATGCTGCGCTATCTTTACATGGGCGTGCTGGGCACCGTTCTTTATTTTGGGATTCTGCAGCTGCTGCTTCTGGTTCAGGGAAAGGGGCTGGATACCTACCAGGGAATCGACGGCATGGTGGCCGGAGGGGCGGGCGGCCTTTCCCTGCCCGGGACGGCGGCAAATATGTACCGGGATTTTTTCAGTTTTACCCTGAAAGGGAATGTATTATTCCAGAATCCTTTTTCCACCGCAGGACTCTGCATTCTGGCGGCGGGAGCGGCTGCCGCGGTGTTTTTCCGGCTGCGGCGCAAAAAGTACTGGAAGAATCCGGCACTTTTGATTATAATGATATTGACTGCGGCCATGCTGCCCCTGGCCACCAATGTGATACTGCTGATCTCCCCGGATGTGAATTATCATTTGCTGATGCGCTATCAGTGGGTGCTGTATCTGACAGGGGCGGTGGCCCTGCTGGAAAAGGGGGATGACGGGAAGAAGGTCTGGCTGGAGTGGGCAGGATTCCTGGCGGCGGCAGTGATGGTATTCTGTTATTGCGTCACGGATAATATAGCCTATTCCAATCTGCAGAAGCGCTATGAGAAAACCTATGCCTACTGCGTCAGGCTCCTGGACAGAATTGAGCAGACGGAAGGATATTACCCGGGTATTCCCATCGCCATGGTGGGCGTGGTGGGGGACGAGCAGTATCCGGTGACGGATATTACATTGCCTGTGACCTCCGGCATGATTGGCATGAACGGGGATGTGCTGTTGTACATGGGGAAGAATTACGGGATTTTTATGAAAAACTACCTGGGGGCAACCCTGAATATTCTGCCTGCGGAGGCTATGGAATCCATGTATTACGCGGAAGAATATATGGCCATGGACAGCTTTCCGGGTAAGGATTCCATACGGATTATCGATGGGGTCATGTATATCAAGACAGAGAACGCAGCCAGATAAAGGGGTTACGGCGAAGGAGATATCATGTCGATTTTATCAATTGTGCTGCCGGCTTATAACGAAGAGCAGAACATTGCCAATACTGCCAGGGTTTTGTCGGAAGTGCTGGAGGAAAATCATATTGAATACGAACTGGTGTTTGTCAGCGACGGATCCCGGGACGGCACCTTCTCGGAGATCGGAAAGGCCGCCCGGGAGAATCCCAGAATCCGGGGGGCGGAATTTTCCCGCAATTTCGGTAAGGAGGCTGCGATTTTCGCAGGTCTTGGGCTGGCAGAGGGCAATGCGGTGATTGTGATGGACTGTGATCTGCAGCATCCGCCCCAGGCCATTCCGCAGATGTGGAAACTCTGGCTGGAGGGCGCAGAGGTGGTGGAGGGCATCAAGGAGAGCAGGGGAAAGGAAAAACTGTCCTATAAGCTTTCCGCAGGTTTATTTTATCAAATAATGAGTAAGCTGATAAAAATGGATATGAAGGCTTCTTCGGATTTCAAGCTTCTGGACCGGAAGGTGGTGGACACGCTGCTGTCCCTGCCGGAGCGGAATACCTTTTTCCGGGCGCTGACCTTCTGGGCGGGGTTCCGCACGGAATCGGTGTTTTATGAAGTGCAGGAGCGGCAGTTCGGGGAAAGCAAATGGTCTTTTTTCAGTCTGATGAAATATGCCATCACCAATGCCACTTCCTTCAGCACACTGCCCCTGCAGCTGGTGACGGTGATGGGAATTGTGTCCATTTTGTTCAGTGTGGCATTGTTTATCCAGACATTGGTCAGATTCTTTTCAGGCACTGCGGTGGAAGGCTTTACCACGGTGATTCTCCTGATTCTGATCATAGGCGGCTTTCTGATGCTGAGCCTGGGTATCATCGGTCATTATATTGCCAGGATTTATGAGGAAGTCAAGGGCAGGCCGAAATATATCATCAGCAGGACAACGGAAAAGAATGTGATAAAAACAGATGAAGGGTCTGCACGGAGCAGGCAGGAGGTGTGAAATGATCAAGTTTAATGTACCGCCCTATGCGGAAAAGGCGTATGACTATATTCGGGAATGTGTGGAGAACCAGAAAATCTGCGGAGATGGGGCATATACCAGAAAATGTAATGAGTGGATCGAGAAAAAGACCGGTACCGCAAAGTGCCTGCTGACCACTTCCTGCACCCATGCAACGGAACTGGCGGCGCTGCTGCTGCCTGAAATCGGTCCGGGGGACGAGGTGATCATGCCTTCGTTCACATTTGTGTCCACCGCGGACGCCTTTGTGCTCCGGGGGGCGGTGCCGGTATTTGTGGATATACGTCCGGATACCATGAATATAGACGAAAAACTGATAGAAGCCGCCGTGACGGAGCGGACAAAGGCCATTGTCCCCGTTCATTATGCCGGTGTGTCCTGCGAGATGGACAAGATTATGGAGATTGCGGATAAATATCATCTGGCGGTGATCGAGGATGCCGCCCAGGGGATTATGTCCTCTTATAAAGGCAGGGCGCTGGGAACCATCGGAAACTTCGGGTGCTTTAGTTTCCATGAGACGAAAAATTACAGCATGGGCGAAGGCGGCGCCCTTCTGATACGGGATGAAAAAGATGTGGAGGAAGCGGAGATCATCCGGGAGAAGGGCACAAACCGCAGCAAATATTACAGAGGGCAGATCGACAAATACACCTGGATCAATTACGGATCCTCCTATCTGCCCAGCGACATGAACGCGGCGTATCTGTATGCCCAGCTGGAGATGGCAGAGGAGATCAATGATGCCAGGCTTCGGTGCTGGAACCGGTACTATGAGAATTTAAAGCCTCTGGCAGAGGCAGGAAAGATTGACTTGCCCACGGTTCCGGAGGGCTGTGTGCACAATGCCCATATGTTTTATATCAAGGCGGCGGATTTGAAGGAGAGGACGGAACTGATTGCGTATCTGAAGGACAAAGACGTCATGTCCGTGTTCCATTACATTCCCCTTCACACGGCGCCGGCAGGGCTGAAGTTCGGGCGCTTCCACGGGGAGGACAGATACACCACCCGGGAGAGCGAGCGCCTTGCGCGCCTGCCCATGTACTTTGGACTGACGGAAGAGCAGGTGGACTATATCTGCGATGTTCTGAAACGGTTTTATGAATAGGAATCGGGAGTGCGGATGAAGTTTGGAAAAAAGATGGCAGGACATGCCGGAGCCGTGGTCAAAAGAGTACTTTTCATGGGATTTTCCGTTCAGGTGATTCTGGGGCTGGCCTGGATGTGCCGGAACCTGGGGAAGGTTCAGGATTTCGGGGAGCCGGAGGCCGCCATGTACAGGCAGCTTTACCTTCTGCTGGGAAAAAACGTGGTTTTGGTGCAGCTGCTGCAGCTTGCCGCAGGTTTTTTCACGGGATACCGTTTTCTGCGGTACCTGGGGCCGGCGGAAAAGACAGAAGACCGGACCGGAAAGCTGTGGCGGGTCTGGCAGAGTCTTGTTCTGCTGACCTTTCCCTTTGCCATGCAGTGTCATCTGGCGATTCTGCCCTTTTCTTTCATGGGTTCCTTGTTTCTGTGGATGCTTGTCTTTCTGATGGAAATCACCCTCCCTTCGCGGAAAGGAAGCCGGCCGGGGCCAAAATGGAAAAGGCCATGGGTCCGGGGAATCTGCGGGTTGCTTTGCGGGGGCATGATACTGGTGCTTTCGGGGGATGTGGATGCAAGAAAACGGGCAGAACCGGGATATGGCCTGGCGGGCTCCATGGCAAGCAGGTTTGCCTGGCCCACCATGTGGCATGACCAGGGAGCCTGGGACGAGGAGCTGCGGGAAATTACCGGGGAGTACATGTGGGAGGCATCCTATTGTCCCGGCAACTTCAGGCTGGTTCAGGCCGCCGTGGAAGAAAGCCTGGGAAAGAAAGAGGCACAGTCACGTTACTGGCAGATGGCGCGAATCGGCTGGAAATACCACAAACAGATGATTATCCGGCAGATAGGCTGGGACGGAATGGGATATCTGGTGACTCCCCTGATTGTTCCTGTACTTCTGGAAGGGGAAGGATATGATTCCTACACCGGGAGAAACTATGAGATTATGAGGGACCATGCCCCGGTGCTGACCCGTTATTATGTGGATTACGGATGCTGGTGGTTTGGATGGAGTCTGCTGCTGAGCCTGCTTCCTGCTGTTGCCGGAAAGCTTCCGGCAAAGGGCGCCGGGCGGAAGCGGGCGCTGGTGGAAGCGGGGATCTGTGTGCTGGTTTCCTGCCTGTATGCCCTGATTCTGACCATGAGAGGGGCAGGGCTGCTGGACTATAAATATACCATAGCCATAAATCAACTGTGGCTGGTTTGGGCACTTCTGCTGATGGGAGATAAGACGTCCGGCCCGCCGGATTGTTCAGGGCGGCGCAAAGCGGAAGGCAGCGGGAGAATCGCCGGGAAGGGAAAGGAAGACCATGGGAATGCAACTGATGATCCTGGCATTACTGCTGCTGCCGGTGCCGGTTCTGATTGGCGGCCTGTTTGTGACCGTGGATAATCTGGGAAAAAATATCATATTCCGCTGGATCAGCGGTCAGTTTCTTTTGTGGGCAGGATTTCAGATGATCTGTGTCCCGCTTATTTTAAAGGAACGCAGTTTTGCCATGGTGGTGAAGCTGTTTCTGGGCTATATGCTTGGCCTGGCGCTCCTGGCCCTGGCCGTGGAAATACAGCGCAGGGCAAAGGGCAAACCGCAGGAAGTCAGGTTTTCCGGAAGCAGGCAGGGGCGGAAACTGTCCAGGGGGACTCTGACCTGGCTGCTTTTTTTCATTTTGCTTGTGTTTCAGCTGGTACAGGCCGTGCGGCTTACGTACGCGGATTCGGACGACGCCTATTATGTGGCCGTTTCTTCCGTCACCGAAAGCTCGGATACCATGTACCAGATCCTGCCATATACCGGCGGGGGCGGGGGAACAAAGCTGGATATCCGGCACGGGCTGGCGCCTTTTCCCATATGGATCGCGTTTCTGGCCAGACTGTCCGGAATGCAGACGGTGACGCTGGCCAGGACAGTGCTGCCCGTGGTTCTCATGGCCATGACCTATGCGGTTTTTTATTTGCTGGGAACATTACTTTTTCCGGGAAAAGAAGGACAGCTGCCCTTGTTTCTGGTGTTTACGGAAGTGCTGGTCTTATTCGGAAACTATTCCATCTATACAGTGGAGAACTTTCTCATTGCCAGGAGCAGACAGGGGAAAGCGGCCCTGGGGAGTCTGGTTATTCCCTTTTTGCTTTTGCTGCTGCTGCTTTTGCTGCAAAGGTTACAGGAGAAGCGCAGGGTTTCTCCGCTTTTATATCTGCTGACCGGGTGTGCTGCCATAACCGGGTGTCTGTGCAGTACCATGGGGGCGCTGCTGCTGTGTCTGGCGTTGTGCCTGGCAGGGCTTCTGGCAGGTATCTGCCTGAAAAGGCCGGGAGTGCTCTTTCCGCTGGCCTGCTGCTGTGTTCCCTGTGTGTGCTATGCATTTCTGTACTTCTATTATGGATAGATAAGCCGGAAAAGGAGGATGTGTGGTGGATAGTGTGTTTGCCTCGTTTCGGGATTTCATGGGCACGGGACTGCTGGTAATATGGTACTTTGTCTCGCTGGTCTATTTGTGGATAAATGAAAAACGGAAAACCGTCAGGATTCTTTTTGTCTATATGCCGGCACTGGTTCTGCTGGTCTATTTTAATCCTTTGTTTGCAAGACTGGTACACCGGCTGGCGGATAATGAGATATATTACCGTGTTCTGTGGCTTTTTCCGGTGACTCTGGTGATTGCGTATACCTGTGTGTGTATATACGGAAAAATCGCCCATGGGTGGAAGGCGGACCTGTTTGCGCTGTGCGCCGGGGGACTGATCATGATTTCCGGCAGCTTCATTTACGGCAGCCCGCTTTTTTCCGTGGCGGAAAACAAGTACCATGTACCGGACAGTGTGGTGAATATCTGTGATGCCATACATGTGCCGGGCCGGGAGGTTATGGCGGCATTCCCGCTGGAGCTGGTGCAGTATGTGCGGCAATATGACCCTCTGGTCTGTATGCCTTACGGCCGGGAGGTGACGGTGGAAAGATGGCATTATTACAGTGCTTTCCGGAATGTGATGGCGGAGGAGGTTATCGACATGGAGCAGCTGGCAGACCAGTCCAGGCAGTCCGGCTGCCATTACTGCATTCTGCATCGGGATCAGAAGCTGAAGGGCAGTCCGGAAGATTATGGCTGGACAGTGTTTTATGAGACAGATGGTTATATTATTTACCGGGATCCCCGGACTGAACTGATTATCCCGGAGGCAGCGGACTGAGGCCTCCGGGATGGGAAACGGATTATCCTATTACTTTTTTCTGGGCCGCACCGGAAGCATCAGGTCAATCTGCCCCGGAAGGCCATCTTCTTTCCAGCCGTTATGTGCGGCGTATACCCAGTTCAGATGTTCCTCCAGACAGCCGCCCATGACCTCTTCGCCCAGTTCATGGTAGACAGGCTCGAAATCTTTGCTTTCGTTTACCCACCGGGTCAGACTTTCCCATAGGTGGAATTCCGGAAAGGGGATGGTCAGCACGGCATACATGCCGCCGGGAAATTGCTTTTTTACCATGGGAGGGGCAACTTCCATGTCATCCGGAATGGTAACCCAGTCTTCGTAGCCGTGAATGCCGTTTTCAAGAACGCCGGGATTGGGATGGTTGAAGCCGTACATCCGGGCGTCCGGCTTTTTCTCGTACAGCCTGCTTTCCTGTACAAATTTCGTCATCATCTCTCCCACTGCTTCCTCCGGATTTTCCCCCACATAATGGCAGGATGCCACGGTGCCGGACGGCACCATCAGGATTCTTACATTCAGTGATTTGTTTAAGGTTTCTTCTGCCTTGTTCAGTTCTTCCATGTTTACGCTCTCCTTTAAGGTATTTTTTGGAAAGGAAAGTACCCTGGTCATCTCCGCAACCACAGAATCTTCCAGCAGATCGAATCTGGTCTGATGATGCAGACTTTCCCGGAGGTGTTCCTCCAGGCAGGTCAGGACTCTGCGGATAAGATCCAGGGCCTGGGCTTCATTGTCCAGTTCCGCAAGATGGGCCTGCAAAAACGCCAGAAATTCATGCTGACTGGTGTCCTGCAAAATGAGGGCGATCTGCTTTAAGGGAATGCGCAGCTTTCGGAGGATAATAATTTGCTGCAGGCGCAGAAGGGTGCTCTCGTCATACAGCCGGTAAGCGTAATTTTCCCGATGCACGGTTTTGATCAGTCCCAGCTTCTCGTAATGCCGGAGCATCCTGGGTGTGACATCGAATATCTTTGTGACCTGGCTGACCGTCAGATTTTCCATGGGTGTTCTCCTTCCTGCTTACTCTCAGCGGACAAGGCGTGTATCCCCCTGTCCGCTGAGGAATACTATAAAGGATGACATTGTGTCAAAGTCAACAGGGAAGAAAAATTTTTTGCTTTTTTCTGCAAAACACAGGAAGGCGCCTGACAGTAAGGGAACGGTAACTTCAGTCGCGTTCCTTGTAGTAATTGAGGGCATATACAAAGCGCTGGGCGACTTTTTTCCGGCCTTCCACATTTAAGTGCAGATTGTCGGTCAGGTAATCCTTAGCGTTGTCTTCCGTGATGGTGCCGTAGAGATTGTCCACGAAAGTCACTGCCCGGGAGGCGCAGGACGCGTATTGCTTAATGCTGTAGGTGGAAAGCACATCCCAGCCATACCTCTGGATATCGCTGCTGATGTAGTCGCCGTTTTCGTCGATGCCGAAGGCGTAAGTGGGGGAGAGAACCATAAGCCGGATATCGGGGTAACAAAAACGAAGCAGTTCTATGCTTGCCTCCATATTGCCCGTAAACTGAATCAGGTCAGTGGAGTCCGTGTCACTGTACATTTCATGCCCGGCCAGATAGTCGCTGGCATCATACATGATGACTATGGCGTCCACCTCATTCATATCAATGCTTTTCAGGGTGTTATAGACGTCCATGGCCTCCTTCGGGGCATTTTCCCCCAGTACTTCCACGGCCCTGCGGTAATTTTCGTCTGCAAAATCGTGAAATTCCGTGGCCAGGGAACACAGCCAGTACAAATTAAAAACATCCACGGGATGTTTTTCCGGATCCGGTTCCCGGGCCTCTGCAGCCAGATAGCTGCCGCTGATGGAACAGTTGTAGGCGGTTATGCCGGTCATCTCCTGAATCATATTGACCAGGTTGTCGGCGGAGTCCCTGTCGTCCGCGAAAGGCGCGTTGCCGAAGAACAGAATGGTGTCGCCTTCCCCATACTGCTTGTATACGGGATTATTGTCCGCATCCATCAGGGGAAGAATGGTGTCATAATTATCTTCATAGGTACCGGGACCGTCTTTGAATATTTCATCCCGATCCACTTTGACTCCGAAATTCAAAAATTTGTACACAATACCGGATATAAAGAGAATCACTACGATCAGAAGGATAATATGCAGATTGATCCGGGGAAATTTTTTGCCGCCGTTTTGGGGAGCTTCCCCGGGACGGGATTCCCGGGGAAGTGCGGATGCTTCGTGTGCCGGGTTATCGTTCTGTTCCAGATCGATAACGTCCAGCTCCGGTATGGGGAGCATTTCTCCTTTCAGATTGTCGCGGGCAGATTTCTTATTTTTCATGTGCATCTCCGTTTCTTCTCTGGTTTTGATGTTTCCTGGATTTTGGTGCCTTTTGCGCAGCAGGCCGGACAGATACTGGAGTGCTGTACGGATGCGCCCCTTTATTTTACTATTATGGGGCGAGAAAGTCTACATTATTAATAGTACTTTAAAACATTTTAAGAAATTATGAAGAAATAGGATTCTCACTTGAAGAAGCGGCTGTGGAATGCTATAATGTTACAGATTTGTTACATGTTAGGATGTTCTTTTTGTCCCTGCGAAAAGTCACTGGACAGTTTTTGGCGGATGTTGTGGTGCAGGGGGAACGGGGAGGTCAGGATGAAAAAGTTATTCCGTCGTATGATAGAGGAAATCAGACTGGAAGAAGATGGGTATGATGAGGATGCCCGGGACTGGGAAGAGGGCGATGAAGCGGAATATGACTGGGACAGCAAAGAGGCATTTTCCCGCCGTGGGGAAGAGTTGTCTGAAGCCGGGGAAATATATGAAGATGGAGAAGAATTCCGCGATGCCGAAGGCGGGATAGAAGTGGAATATGATGAGTCCGGGGAAAATGCGGAAGGGTATTATGAAGCAGAATCCTGGGAGGAGGAAACCCGGGATGAAATGTATATAGAGGGTGAAGAAGGATTCCGCGATGGCGAAGCGGGGCCGGAAGCGGAGTATGATGAGTCCGGGGACATTTCGGAAGGGTATTATGAAGCAGAATCCTGGGAGGGAGAAGCCCGGGATGAAATGTATATAGAGGGTGAAGAAGGATTCCGTGCTGGCGAAGCAGGGCCGGAAGTGGAATATGATGAGTCCGGGGAAAATGCGGAAGGGTATTATGAAGCAGAACCCTGGGAGGGAGAAGCCCGGGATGAAATGTATATAGAGGGTGAAGAGGGATTCCGTGCTGGCGAAGCGGGGCCGGAAGTGGAATATGATGAGTCCGGGGACATTTCGGAAGGGTATTATGAAGCAGAATCCTGGCGGGAAGAAGCCCCTTATGGAGCAGGGAAAACACCGGAAGAGGCATTTTATGAGGAAGAGGGTGTTCCGGAAGGGTATTATGACCGGATGGAGCAGAAAGACGATTTTACTTTGCAACAGGAATCGGACAGAATTCCGGCCGTAAGGCAGAAGAGAGGCGATGAAGCCCGCAGGGGCTCCGGTACCGGACACAGGCAGGATGCGCAGAAGAAAAGGCAGCCGGTACGGGGCGCAGTGCAGGCGAAACGGGGAAATTTAAACAAGTCAGGAAAAAAACAGAACTTTCTGGCGAGACTCCGGGCCATAATGCGCAGCATGGATACCATGGACAGGGTTATGGCAGTAACCGGCGTGGTGGTGCTGGTTACTGCCATCGTGACAGGCAGTATATTTGTCAGCGCCCATATGACCAGTAAGCAAATCTCCGATCTTGCGGATGTGGGACATCAGCTGGAAGGGATCTCCATGATTGGGGAAAAAGGGCTCATGGCAGTGGCCGACGCGGAGATTGCCCGGCTTGCCGGCGCATCCACCGTGGTGAAAGGAGATTCCGGGAATGAATACCAGGAGAGCGGATATGAGAGACAGGTTTCCGTGGAACCCAATTTCACTTCCATACAAAAAGACCTGAAGATTAAATTTATAAACCGGAAAAACGAAAAACTGGTGGCAAATGTGCCGTTTTCCGTGACAGTCACGGATCCGGACGGGAAATCCTATATCTGGTCGGATGACGACATGGATGGGATTATTTATAAGACGGACATTACCCCGGGTACATATGAAGTGGCCATGGAGCCGCTTGCAGATTCCAGATATGCGGACTACACGGTTTTTACGGACAGCCAGTCCGTGGAAGTAAAAAAGAATATCGCCTACGATAAGGTAGATGTGGCGAATGAGGTTAAAAAGGAGTCGGAAGTCAATGTGGCAAAGGAGGACACCAAAAAGAACGAAACCGTGGTGGAATCATCTTTGCAGGATACGGTGGCATGGGTTGAGAGCAAGGTGATCTCGGCCACTTATACGGAAGTGGCCAAAAGCGCCATCCCGGATCCCATGTCCCTGGTGATTGTAAGGGGGCTTTTGTATCTCAGCGCACAGGACGTACCAGGGACAGCGCCGGAGGATACCGCGACAGTTGACCCGGGTCAGGCGCCGGATTCCACATCCGAGGCAGCACCGCCGGAGGATACCGTTCCGGGAGGCACGGATGAAGGAACAGACGAACCGGGTTCGGAACCTGCGCCCAGTCCTACTGTGGAGCCCACCCCGGAGCCTACGCCCAGCCCTACTGTGGAACCCGCCCCGGAGCCCACACCCAGCCCTACCCCGGAACCTACGCCCACGCCCACTGCGGAACCTACGCCCACACCGACGCCGGAACCCACGCCCAGTCCCACCCCGGTCCCCACGCCCAGCGCCACTCCGGTCCCTACGCCCAGTCCCACACCGGTCCCGTCCAGGGGAACCCTGACGGTAGATAAGGCTGACTTAAGCGGAGCCGTGGGAACGGTAATGACAGCAAGGGCCGTGGCGTCAGGATTTTCGGATGGATTAAAGGTGGTATATTCCGTCAGCTCCGGCAATACAGCCGTGGCCACCGCTTCGGTGGATGGAGAGGGCAATATCAGTGTCACAGGTGTCAGGGCAGGAACGACTGTGGTCACTGTGAAGGCATACTATGAAAACGGTACGGCAGATACCGCTGCCACAGCCGTTATCAATGTGACGGTCACGGGGAAAAGGACCCTGAAGCTGGATAAGTCATCCCTGACGGTATTGACGCAGACTCCGGCGCTCATCAAGGCGGAAGTGGAAAATGCGGCCGGGCAGAATACGGCTGTGACGGCGGTATCTTCCGACGAAAATATTGCATCGGTCAGTGTGGAGGGAAGAAATATTACGGTCACAGGCGTTGCGGAAGGCAGCGCGGTTATCACCGTGAGACACACGGAAAACGGGGAAGAACTCAGCGCATCCTGCACGGTGATCGTCAGACTGCATCCGAAGGACGATACTTTTACTTTATTGAAGGACGCGGACGGACAGCAGCTTTATGTGCTGGCGGATGGGAAATACAAGGAAGCTGTCAGGGCAGACTATTATACGGCAGATAAGTTTTTCGTCAAAGGAGAGGCAAAATACAGCGGGTGGCAGACCATTGAAGGCAGGGTGTACTACTTTAACGCGGATGGAAGCAAAGTGACCGGGGAACAGGTGATTCAGGGTGCAAAGTATCATTTTGCCAGCGATGGATCCCTGATCACGGGAGATGGTGTCCAGGGGATTGATGTCTCCAAGTGGAACGGCAATATCGACTGGAATGCGGTGAAAAATTCCGGGATCTCCTATGTGATTATCCGCTGCGGTTACAGAGGATCCGGCGAGGGAAAACTGATTGAAGATCCGAAATTTGCGGCGAATATCAAGGGGGCTGAGGCAGCCGGACTGAAAGTGGGCGTGTATTTCTTCTCCCAGGCCGTAAACGAGGTGGAAGCTGTGGAGGAGGCCTCCATGGTGCTGGAACAGATAAAAAATCATAGGATTTCCTATCCGGTATTTCTGGATGTGGAAGCCAGCGGAGGACGGGGAGATAAGCTTGACAAGGCTGAGAGAACCGCGGTGTGCAGGGCTTTCTGCCAGACGATACAGAATGCGGGCTACACGGCGGGAATCTATTCCAACAAGATATGGCTGGAATCCAAAATTGACGCGGGAAGCTTAAATTCCTATAAGATCTGGCTGGCGCAATACGCGGCAAGTCCTACCTATAAAGGAAAGTATGACATGTGGCAGTATCGTTCCACCGGCAGCGTCAGCGGCATCAGCGGAGATGTGGACCTCAATGTCAGCTACCTGGGTTATTGAGGGCCTGCTGCGTGTATCAGCGCAACAGTTACAAAGGGCTGACGAAAAGATGCGGCAAGACCGGTTTGGAAGTTGACAGATATTGGCAGAATCCTTATAATGAGTGTATCGTGATTTTTATGTCATACTAAGACGAGAGAGAATTTTAAATAAACCAGGGAAAGGAACAGAAACATGCGGACTTATCTTGTGACAGGAGGCGCCGGGTTTATCGGCTCGAATTATATTCACTATATGTTCCGGAAGTATGGGGACGAAATCCGTATCATCAATGTGGATTTACTGACATATGCAGGAAATCTGGAGAATCTGAAAGAAGTGGAGAATCGGGCAAATTATACTTTTGTGAAAGCCGATATCTGTGATAAGGAAGCAATCTCCAGGATTTTTGCGGAAAATGACATTGACAGGGTGGTTCATTTTGCGGCGGAGAGTCATGTGGACAGAAGTATCCGGAATCCGGAAGTTTTTATACAGACCAATGTGCTGGGCACGGCCGTGATGCTGAACTGTGCCAAGGCGGCATGGGAACTGCCGGACGGCAGTTTCCCGGAGGGAAAAAAGTTCCTGCATGTGTCCACGGACGAAGTGTATGGTTCTCTGCCGGAGGATGATGACGCTTTCTTCTATGAGACCACTCCCTATGATCCGCACAGCCCTTATTCTGCCAGCAAGGCCTCGGCGGATATGCTGGTGAAATCCTATATGGACACGTATCGTTTTCCTGCAAATATTACCAACTGCTCCAATAATTACGGACCCTATCAGTTCCCGGAGAAATTTATTCCGCTGATGATCAACAATGCGCTTCAGGGAAAGAAGCTCCCGGTGTACGGAGACGGGAAAAATGTCAGGGACTGGCTGTATGTGGAAGACCACGCCAAAGCCATCGACATGGTACAGGAGCAGGGCAGGCTGTTCGAGACTTATAATATCGGCGGGCATAATGAGAAGCAGAATATAGAGATTCTTCACATCATCCTGGAAGTGCTCCAGGAGATGCTGCCGGATGACGATCCCAGGAAGGCGAATGTGACGGCAGACCTGATCACATATGTGGAGGACCGCAAAGGCCATGACCGCAGATATGCCATTGCCCCGGACAAGATCAGGGCGCAGATTGGCTGGTGTCCGGAGACCATGTTCAAGGAGGGCATCCGGAAGACCATAGAGTGGTACTTTCAGCACCAGGAGTGGATGGCAAATGCCACCAGCGGCGATTACCAGAAATATTATACGGAAATGTATGAAAAGAAATAACAAATCAGCCAGATAGGAACGGTTCTGCCGTTCCTATTCAATATAAACTGGAATAGGAGAATTGTGTGAAAAATAAATTTTTACACGCAAATTTGTGCCTGCGGCCCAAATCCGCAGGTTACGGAAAGGCATGGGGATTTTTATGAAAGGAATTATCTTGGCAGGCGGCTCCGGCACCAGACTTTATCCGCTGACAAAGGCCATATCCAAACAGATCATGCCGGTATACGACAAACCGATGATTTATTATCCGCTGTCCACGCTTATGCTGGCCGGTATCCGTGAAATCCTGATTATATCAACACCCAGGGATCTGCCGGTGTTTGAGGAACTTTTAGGGGATGGGCGTCAGCTGGGGATGGAGCTGTCCTATGCGGAGCAGGCGCAGCCCAGGGGCCTGGCGGAGGCGTTTCTGATCGGGGCGGAGTTTATCGGCCAGGACAGGGTTGCCCTGGTTCTGGGAGACAATATTTTTTACGGACAGAGTTTTTCCAGAGTGCTGAAAAACACTGCCGCCAGGGAAAAGGGAGCCACTATTTTCGGATATTACGTCCGGGACCCCAGGGAATACGGGGTGGTGGAGTTTGACGAAAACGGCAGGGCCCTCTCCATAGAGGAAAAGCCACAGGAACCCAGGAGCAATTACGCAGTGCCCGGCCTGTACTTTTATGACAATGATGTGGTGGAAATAGCCCGGCATGTAAAGCCTTCTGCAAGGGGGGAACTGGAGATCACCAGCATTAACAACGAATATCTGCGGAGGGGAACGCTTCATGTGGAAACGCTGGGGCGGGGATTCGCATGGCTGGATACAGGAAACCATGACGCGCTTCTGGACGCGGCGGACTTTGTGGCGGCATTCCAGAAAAGACAGGGACTTTATATTTCCTGTATTGAGGAGATTGCCTACAAGAGGGGATTTATTGACAAGGAACAGCTGCTGGAACTGGCGGCGCCCCTGATGAAGACCAATTACGGGAAATATCTGGTAGAGGTAGCAAATGGACTCTAAATTACGGAAAATGGCGATTTTGTGCTCCATGGCAGTGATCCTGCTGATCTCCCTGCTGGTGCTGTATATCAACAAGCCCCAGGGAGGCGGCGGTGACCGGAACCTGCCGCCCGGACAGACTCCCGCACCCGGAACACAGGACGGGGAAGAGGAAGACGCGGAGGAGGGGGAGAGGGCCTGGGGACAAATCGGAAATGACTTGTCCGCATTCCTGAAGGACAATACTTTCTTTGACCAGGAGATCAACCCGGTGCTGGAGGCCGCCAGGAACAGTGCAGCCAGACTTTCCCTGCTGGTGACATCCGTGGAAAAGGACCTGCGGGTTCAGATTGTGGACAGTCAGGGAGTGCCGGTCACGGGCGAGAGCTTTTTCATAGAGCTGGAAGGCCTGGGGGAATATAAGGATCTGGACAAAGACGGTATTATTTATGTGGGAGGCCTGACCGCAGGGGAATATTATGTGCGGCTGATGCCGATTGAGGGGTACAGGGTGCCAAACAATGAGACAAAGGTGCGCGTAAAGGAGAAAGTGGAGTATGTTGCCATAGATGACATTTCCCTGCTGATCAGGACGGAGGACGAGATCGACGCGGAGGCGGAGGATACCGGAGAGACGGATGCCCTTGTGGACGCGGATAAGACGGAGATTCAGAAACTCCAGAAATCCACCGCAAATTCAAAGGTGGGCATTGACGTTTCAAAATGGAACGGGGACATTGACTGGGACAAGGTAAAAGAGGCGGGAGTGGAATTTGCCATTATCCGCGCCGGCTACCGGGGATCCGTAACCGGCAACCTGGTGGAGGATCCGTATTTTACCGCCAACATGAGAGGGGCTGCTGTCAGCGGAATGCCGGTGGGCGTGTATTTCTTTACCCAGGCGGTGAACGAGGTGGAAGCGGTGGAAGAGGCATCTGCGGTGCTGCAGCTGATCCGGGAATATCATCTGGACTATCCGATTTTTATCGACACGGAAGGAGCCGGGGGAAACGGAAGGGCCGACGGCCTGGATGTGGAAACGCGGACCCTGGTGTGCGATGCATTCTGCCGCACCATTGTCAATGCGGGCTATGAGGCGGGGGTTTACGGAAGCCGTAACTGGTACAACAATAATCTGCACGCGGACCGGCTGGAGAAATACTGCATCTGGCTTGCAGAATACCGCAGCGCGCCCATTTATCAGGGATATTATCATATGTGGCAGTATACATCCAGGGGAAGCGTGGATGGAATCGAAGGTAATGTTGACATGAATGTCAGTTACCTGGCAAGATGACAGGCGAATTTGTGCTTACGCCCAAATTCGCGTAATGAGCAGGAATGGAGGATTATTATGGGCAAAATTAAAGTGGAGACCTGCGGGATAGAAGGACTGAAGATCATTACGCCCCAGGTGCACGGGGATTCCAGGGGTTATTTTTATGAATCTTATCATTATGAGGCATATAAGGAGGCCGGCATTGGGGAAGTGTTTGTCCAGGATAACCAGTCCTCCGGCAGCAGGGGGGTGCTGAGGGGCCTTCATTTTCAAAAGGAATATCCCCAGGACAAGCTGGTGAGGGCCATCCGGGGGGAAGTGTTTGACGTGGCGGTGGATCTCAGGAAGGGGTCTCCCACCTTTGGAAAGTGGTATGGGGTGATTCTTTCCGAGGAGAACAAAAAGCAGTTTTTTGTGCCGAAAAATTTTGCCCACGGGTATCTTGTCCTGTCGGATTACGCGGAATTCTGCTATAAGTGTACCGATTTTTATCATCCGGGAGATGAAGGGGGAATCGCATATGACGATCCCGCCATCGGCATTGAATGGCCCATACCGGAAGGCATGGAGCTGGTTATGATTGAGCGTGACAGAAACTGGGGCGGTCTGGGGGAATTCGAGAGACAGATAACAAGGTGAGAAGCCTCAACCTTGAAAAAGGCGTCTCCTGCCTGAAAGAAAGTTGCTGCTGCGCAGCGGTATGGGGGAGAAAATGAAAATTAGCAAAAAAGGCGGAATCGTAATATTTTGCCTGCTGGGGCTGCTGATGGCCTTAGTGATCATTTTGCATGAGAACCCGGGTCCCACTGCGGATCCCCAGGAGGAACTGCTGAAGAAGATTCTGTCCTGTTCCGTGATTCTGGTATCCTGCATCGTATTTGCAAAATGGTATGAAAAATTTACCACGATTCCGGTGGAACTGTATCAAAGCCGTCACCTGATCTGGAAGCTGGCGAAAAATGATTTTAAAAAGCGTTACGCGGGTTCCTATATGGGAGCCCTCTGGGCGCTGGCGCAGCCGGTGGTGACGGTGGCGATGTATTATATTGTCTTTGAAAAGCTAATGGGGAATACGGGCCGGGGCGTGAAGGACGTGCCGTTCGTGCTGTTTCTGACGGCCGGGCTGGTGCCCTGGTTTTATTTTAACGAGGCATTGAACAACGGAACCAATGCCATGAGGGAATATGACTATCTGGTCAAAAAGGTAGTGTTCAAGATTAGTATTCTGCCCATTATCAAAATCATTGCGGCCACGTTTATCCATGTCTTCTTTCTGGCGGTACTCCTGGTGGTGGCGGCGCTTTACGGGTATTATCCCACAATTTACACCACGCAGATTCTGTATTACAGTTTCTGCCTGTTTGTGTTTGTGCTGGCCATATGCTATGCCACATGCGCCGTGGTGGTTTTTTTCAAGGACCTGACGCAGATTATCAGCATTGCGCTGCAGATCGGGATCTGGGCAACCCCCATTCTCTGGAATATAGATTCCGTACCGGAGGAATGGGTATTCTGGCTGAAGCTGAATCCCCTTGTATATATCGTGGGAGGCTACAGAACCGCCATATATGGCCGGGAGTGGTTTTTCCAGGACTTTTTTTCGACCATGTATTTCTGGATTGTTACGGTGGTGCTGTTCGGCATTGGAGCCGCCATTTTTAAACGGTTAAAAGTACATTTTGCCGATGTGCTGTAAATAGGAAGCGGGAACGCCGGCATTGTAAATCACACCGGGAGAAAACGGCAGGAAGCGGAGACTTTTGTATCATGGAAGACAGAGAGAAGAACATTCAAGTGCAGGAAGTGGATATTCCCGCCATAGAGATCAAAGATGTGGTGAAGATATACAAGCTGTATGACAGGGCCCGGGACCGGGTGAAGGAGGCGCTTGGTTTCGGCAGGAAACAGGCGCATACCCTTCACTATGCCCTGAACGGTGTCAGCCTGAATATTTATAAGGGAGAAACCGTGGGCATTATCGGCACCAACGGCTCCGGAAAATCTACCATACTGAAGATTATCACCGGGGTACTGAGTCCCACATCCGGCCAGGCCAGGGTAAACGGGCGCATTTCGGCCCTTCTGGAACTGGGAGCCGGCTTTAACATGGAATACAACGGGATAGAGAACGTGTACCTGAACGGGACCATGATGGGATTTTCCGACAGGGAGATTGACGCCAAACTGCCGGAGATTCTGGAATTCGCGGATATCGGTCCCTATGTGAACCAGCCGGTAAAGACCTATTCCAGCGGTATGTTTGTGCGCCTTGCCTTTGCGGTGGCAATCAATATTGAGCCGGAGATTCTGATTGTGGACGAGGCTCTTTCCGTGGGGGACGTGTTTTTCCAGGCAAAATGTTATCATAAATTTGAAGAATTTAAAAAGATGGGAAAGACCATTGTATTTGTCAGCCATGACCTGGGGATCATCAGCAAATACTGTGACAGGGTCTTTTTGCTGAATAAGGGAAACCTTCTGGGAGAGGGTTCCCCCAAGGAAATGATCGATGCCTACAAACGGGTGCTGGTGGGCCAGTATGAACTTTTGGAGGAAGAGGAAAGCGGCGCCGCAAAGGAAGGCATTCCGGCGGAAGGGGTGAATCCCGACGCGCAGGAATATGGCACAAAGCAGGCTGAAATTCTGGATTATTACATGACGGACGAGCGGGGGGTGCGCGCCCTGGCCGTTTTGAAGGGAAGCTCTTTTACCCTTCATATGCGGGTAAAATTCCATGACCATGTGCCGGAGCCCATATTTGCTTTTTCGTTCAAAAATGTACTGGGAGTGGAAATTACAGGTACGAACACCATGATAGAAAAGGCATTCCTGGAGAGCGGGGAGCCGGGACAGGTGAAAGATATCACTTTTACACAGAAAATGAGCCTGCAGGGAGGGGAGTATCTGCTGTCCCTGGGAGTGACCGGCTATAACGGGGATACTTTTGAAGTGTACCACAGACTGTATGATGTGATGGATGTGACAGTAGTGTCGGATAAAGACACGGTGGGATATTACGATATGGAATCGCAGGTGGAAGTCACGGATGCCCGGTAAACATGCCTGCACACAGGTCCGGCGGATGCCCGGGCATCCGGCAGGGGAAGCGCGGAGGGGCTATGGGCGCCGTTAAGGGGAGGCGCGGACCCGGGCCGGAAGATGTACGGAAGCAGGCGCCGGAAATCCGCGCGGAAGGCAGGACGGGAGCAGGGGGGTGTCCCGGGCGGTTTGAGAGAGGGTGTGGTGGAAAATGGAAGATAAGACAGAGAAAATCGGGAAAGTCAGGCTGGACTACGGCAAGTATCCCGGGGAGGATTTTTACAGCGAGGGCGCCATGGAAGACGAACTGCTGGACATTGTGAAAAGCAGATCCGCCGCGGAATATGAGAAGATTATCGAGGAGAGGAAGGTCTGGCCGATTTTGTATCATCTATCCCCGCTGCGGGAAAATATTGTGGACTGGGTTCCCATGGACAAGGAAAGCAGGGTGCTGGAGATCGGCAGCGGCTGCGGGGCTGTCACAGGGGCGCTGGCCAGAAAGGCAGGGCAGGTAACCTGTGTGGAACTGTCCAAAAAGCGCAGCCTGATCAATGCCTACCGCCACAGGGAATGCGATAATATCACCATCCATGTGGGAAATTTCCGGGATATTGAGCCGGGGCTGCCGAAGGATTTTGACTATATCTGCCTGATCGGCATGTTTGAATACGGGAAAAGCTATATCGGCGGCGACAAACCCTATGAAGAACTTCTGGCCAGGCTCCTGCCCCATCTGGCTCCCGGGGGAAGGATTCTGATTGCCATAGAGAATAAATATGGCCTGAAATACTTTGCCGGCTGCAGGGAAGACCACCTGGGAACTTATTTTGCGGGGATCGAGAACTATGTTTCCGGGGGCGGGGTAAGGACTTTCGGCAGAAACGGCCTGGAGCAGATTCTGGACAGATGCGGGGCGGGGGAACATTATTTCTACTATCCCTATCCTGATTATAAATTTATGACGGCGCTGTACAGCGACGCCTGGCTGCCGGGCAAGGGGGAGCTGTTTAACAATATGCGGAATTTTGACAGGGACAGAATGCTGCTGTTCAGTGAAAAGAACGCGTTTGACGGACTGGCGGAGGAAGGGCTTTTTCCTCTTTTTTCCAACTCGTACATGCTGGTCATCGGGCCCGGATTTGACACTAAATTTGTGAAATATTCCAATGACCGCGCCCCGGAATACTCCATAAGGACAGAGATTCTGGGGAACTGGTTTGCAGATTTCCAGGGAACGGACATTGTGAGAAAATATCCCATGGGGGAAGCGGCGGCGGAGCATGTCAGGGGAATGGCGGCGGCCTGCGAGAATCTGAAAGAACGGTACCGGGACGGGAACCTTGGGATCAATGAATGTGAACTGATCGAAACGGAAGAGGGACCCGTGGCGCAGTTTGCGTTTGTAGAGGGGGTTTCGCTTCTGGAGCTTATGGACGAATGCCTGGAAAAAGAGGATGTGGAAAGCTTCCGGAGGTATTTTAAGGCGTTTGTGGAAAGGGTGGGCCACAATGGCCAGTACCCGGCGGCTGACTTTGACCTGGTGTTCGGAAATATTCTGATCAGCGGAAAATCAGGTCCGGGGATACAGGGATATCTGGATGGGGACTGGACGCTGATTGACTATGAATGGACCTTCGGGAAGTCCATTGACACCAGAAGACTTGCCTTCCGGGCCGCTTACTGGTATTTGCTGGAGGACGAAAAGCGGAAAAAGATCAGTCTGGACTGGATTAAGAAGGAACTGGACATTACGGAAAGGGATATGACGGATTTCTGGAACCAGGAAGACGATTTCCAGCAGTTTGTCACGGGAAACCGTTCTTCCATGGCCGAAATGCGGGAAAAGATCGGCTGCCGGATTATGAATCCCCAGGACTGGCTGGACCGGTACCACGATTCGGAAAATGTGAACCGGGTCCAGATTTACGAGGATAAGGGGAGCGGATACAGCGAAGAGGAGTCTTATTTTGTGCGGGAGGCCTATCAGGGAGACTGGCTGATCGACCTGGAACTGAAGGTGGGGGGAGACGTGCGGATGCTGCGCATTGACCCGGGAATGTACCCCTGTATCGTAAAGGTCCGGGAGATGACTTTTAACGGGGCTTCGGTGCCGCTGCACAAAAGAAAACTTTTGTATGCCAACGGGAGTATACTGAAGCCCCCGGCCCGGGAAGAGAGGGATTTTCCCAGTATTGTGTTCCCCACACAGGATCCGAATATCAATATTGCGGTGGGGAGGCTGGAGCCGGGGGAGGAAAATGTTCTCAGGGCCCGCCTGGAGATTGTGAGACTTCCCCTTTCCATGGCAAAGGACGTGGCGTCCGGTGCGGGAGGACGGAAGGCCTGAAGGGGCCGGATGTGCGGAAAAACCATATTATGACAGCCCGCCTGCGGCGTGAAAGCCCAGGAAGAAACTCCGGCCGGAAGAGGCATGCCCGGCAGGCGGAATGGGGATAAGAGGAACAGATTATGAAGGAGACGGATTACAGGGAGGCTTATGAGCGGGAGCATTTGAAATGCGCGGAGCTGGCAGGGCGGATTGCGGATCTGGAGGCGAAGAGCGAGGAGCTGGAGTGGAAGCTGAACCGGATTAAGAACAATCCGCTCTGGAAGCTGAGCAGGCCGGCCAGAAGCGGTATGCACTGGGTCATCCGTCAGAGGGACAGACTGTCCAACTGCGGAGGCCCCAGGGGAGTTCTGCATAAGATTTCTTATAAAAAGCGGGAACGGGAGGCCATGAAGCAGTTCGGCACTGCCAGTTTTCCCACGGAAGAGCAGGCGGCCCTGGAGAGAGCTGCTGTTTTTCCCAGGATGGTGAAGATCAGCATTCTGGTGCCGCTGTGGAATAACGACAGGGAGTTCCAGGCGCAGATGCTGGATTCGGTTATGAACCAGACATATTCCAACTGGGAACTGTGTCTCGCGGATGGCTCCGACGAAGCTCATGGATATATGGGAGAGATCTGCAGGGAATATGCGGAGCGGTCGGGAGGCAGGATCCGGTACCGGCATCTGGACAAAAATGACGGCATTGCGGGGAATACCAACGCCTGCCTGCAGATGTCCACGGGGGAGTATATCGGCCTGCTGGATCAGGATGATATTCTTCATCCCAGCGTGCTCTATGAATATGTGAAAGCCATCAACGAGCAGGGGGCGGATTATCTGTACTGCGACGAGACCACGTTTAAAAGCGGCAATATCGATCATATGCTGACCATGCATTTTAAGCCGGACTACGCGCCGGATAATCTGCGCGCCAACAATTATATCTGCCATTTCAGTGTCTTTGCCAGGACGCTTCTGGATGGGGACGAATTATTCCGCAAAAAATTTGACGGCAGCCAGGATCATGACATGATACTGCGTCTGACGGAAAACGCGGAGAAAATAGTGCATGTGCCCAGGCTGATGTACTACTGGAGGAGCCATGCGGGCAGCACGGCTTCCAATATTGAGGCCAAGCCCTATGCCATTGAAGCGGCCAAAGGCGCGGTGTCGGAGCATCTGAGGAAGGCTGGATATGAACATTTCCGGATAGAAAGCACCAGGGCTTTTGAGACGATTTTCCGGATTCGTTATCAGATTATCGGTACACCGAAGATTTCCATTATCATACCAAACCGGAACCATGCGGAGGATTTGCGCCGCTGTGTCACTTCCATACTGGAGAAGTCAACCTATGATAATTACGAGATTATCATTGTGGAGAATAACAGCGACAGCGGGGAAATCAGGGAATATTACGGCAGCCTGCTGGGACAGGCATATCAGGGCGCGGATTCCCCGGTGTGCCGCAGCAGGGATGGAAAAATCCTGCTGGTGACTTACCGGGGAGAATTTAATTATTCCGCCGTGAACAATCTGGGGGTGAAATATGCCTCCGGAGAGTATGTTCTGCTTCTGAACAATGACACGGAAGTGATCACCGTGAACTGGATGGAAGAACTGCTGATGTATGCCCAGAGGGAGGATGTGGGGGCCGTGGGGGCCAAACTCTATTACGGGGACAAGACCATTCAGCATGCGGGCGTGGTCATCGGACTGGGGGCGCACAGAACCGCGGGACACAGCCATTATAAACAGCACAGGCAGAACCTTGGGTATATGGGACGGCTTTGCTATGCCCAGAATGTGAGCGCAGTGACGGGAGCCTGCCTGCTGGTGAAAAAAAGTCTTTATGATGCGGTGGGAGGCCTGGAGGAAGAATTTGCCATATCCCTGAACGATGTGGACTTTTGCCTGAAGCTGCGGGACCGGGGGCTGCTGAATGTATTTACGCCGTTTGCGGAACTGTTTCACTATGAGTCCGTCTCAAGGGGGCCGGATGACAATGGGGAAAGGGCCGAACGCTATAACAGGGAATCCCGGAAGTTCCGCGAAAAATGGAAGAAGGTACTGGAGAAAGGAGATCCTTATTATAATCTGAATTTTTCCCTGGACAGAAGTGATTTTTCCCTGCAGGTGAAATAATGTGAAAGGATAAACGCCCGGAGGGCACTTTTTGCAAAGCCGGCAGACATCCCCGTAAATGGCAGAAGGGCAGCGGCGCAGACCTTGTCCGGAGTGTCAGGCAGGATGTGCTTTTGGACGGCTGCAGAGGGAGGACAATCTTGATTCCTGGCAGATTTCATGGTAAAATATTGACACAGAAGGGCATTGTGTCAACTTCTGATTCCATATGCGCTGTCGCGCACAGAATGATGGTAAAATGACCTTATTCTGGAAAGGAAGAGGCCGAATGGCCATAAATACCATGATTGGTGTGGAATCATGGTATAATGTTGACACAAAAGGGCATTGTGTCAACTTCTGATTCCATGTGCGCTGTCGCGCATAGAATCATGGAATAATATCGAAACAGAAGGACGTTGTTTCGACTTCTGATTCCATGTGCGCCAAAGCGCATAAAATTATGGTATATATAGAATACAGATTGCGAGACGTATTGGAATGGGGAGAGTCTGCATGGATAGCAAAGATTATGAAAAGATTTTGGATTCTATTCCGGCGACAGGAGTCTGTGTCATCAGGGAAGATAATCATGAGATTCTGTATGTGAACAGCTGGATCAGGGAAATGGCGCCGGATGTGGTTACCGGGAAGGTCTGTGAGAAGTTATGGGTTACTTCATGTGCCAACTGTCCACTTCTGACCATTGGGGACAGACAGGAAAGCCGGTCTGTGAGCTATGAAAGTTCCCTGGGCATGGCGCTGGACCTGGTGGCCAGGCGGGTGATATGGGGGGATGGCATTTCTGCGTTCGTGATTACCGTCACGTCCCATATGGAGGAACTCAGTTATATTTACCGTAAGATTCTGCGGGTTAATCTGACGCGGAATAGTTATAATATCGTGAAGCCGGGGGCAGAGGACTGGGCGGCAGGCAGAATCGGGGAAACGTTTACCGGATGGCTGCAGCAGTTTTCGGAAAGCGGCGCCATTCACCCGGATGACACGGACCGCTTTTTAAGCTTTACCCATTTGGACTATCTGAAGAATATTCTGCGCACGGGACGAAAGTCCCTATCATGCAGCTACAGGCGCGGTTCGCCGGATGGGTTCCGCTGGAACCTTATGGAGGTGGTTCCGGATTCCGCTTACACGGATCAGGAACAGGTGGTGCTGATTTACTTCAAGGATATTCAGGACCTGCTCAAAGAGAGTCTGGAACTGGACGAAGCCAGTGTCCGGCTCCAGGAAGTGACCCGTACCCTGGGAGAGCAGAATTTCGGTGTCTATGCCATAGACCTCAATGAGGGAAGGGTCAGCCTGATCCGGGAAGAAGGGTATGCGCAGCAGGGGTTTGCCTCCCAGACGCTGATGTGGGATGTGGTGATGTATTCCAGGCTGATCCGGCAGGTGCATCATGAGGAGCAGGAGAAATTTATACAGAAGTTTTCCCAGGAAGGACTGCGCCAGGCCAGGGAAAAGGGAGTACAGAAAACGGATATGCTCTGCCGGTGGCACAGCGGGCAGGAATATAAATATGTGGCGGTGATTGCCTATTTCGGCAGAAACCAGGGGACAAAGGACCATGTGGTCCTGGCTTTGCAGGATGTGGATAAACGTGTGCGGCAGGAGCAGAAATTGTCCCAGAGAGATCTGCAGATGGCGGCAATTCTCAAATCGCGTTTCAATGTCATGACCACACTGCATCTGGAGAGCGGCCAGTGTGAGCGTTTCTGGTTCAATGAGAACGCCCAGCCCCAGAATGGGGGAAAAGGAAGTTATGAGCATTTTTACCGGATGGCGCTGGAGACCACCGTCAGTCCGGAGGATGCGGATGGGTTCCGGAAAGTCCTTGCGCCGGAGCATATATGGGAAATGGCGGATAAAATTCAGGATTACGGGGAAGAGATCTGCCATTACCGTGTGAAAAAGGATACATTGCAGTGGCTGGAGCAGCATGTGGTTTATATCCGCAGAGACGGATCGGTGCTGGTGAGTATTCTGGGGAGGGATATCACCAGGGAAAAGCTTCAGGAAGAGAAGAGGCGCCAGAAGGCCCAGGAACAGACCAGCATTATCGACAGCCTGAGCAGCATGTTTTTTGCCACTTACTACGGAGACCTGGAGCGGAAACTGTTCCGCAGTGTGACACAGCTGGGTGAAGTGGAGAAGGCGCTGGGGAACGAGACGGATTATATGACTGCCCTGCGCACCTACGCGGACAATTTTGTCCATCCGGAAGACCGGGCGGATTATCTTTATACCATGAGCATCCGGAACCTGAGCCAGGTTCTGGGGCCGGATCAGCCTTTTGTGACCTTTGCATACCGGAAAAGACCGGAAAAGGGGGAGAAGGACCGGGAAGAGTACGGGTGGATCCGCGCCACCGCGGTGATGGCCCAGGCCGATGAGGAAGGCCGTGCCAGGGATATTGTATATGTGGCCCAGGACGTGACGGAGAGCAAGAAAAAGGAGATGCGGGAACAGCGGGCGATTCAGGCCGCCTGCCAGGCGGCAAACCAGGCCAATGCCTCCAAGAGCGAGTTCCTCTCCAGAATGAGTCACGACATCAGGACTCCCATGAACGGTATCATCGGAATGACCCGGATTGCATCCGAGCATATGGATGACAGGAACCGGGTGCAGGACTGTCTGGTAAAAATCATGAATTCCAGCACAAACCTGCTGTCCCTGGTGAATGAGATTCTGGATATGAACGAAATTGAGTCCGGAAATGTGGATTTGACAGCAGATGAGTTCAATTTGTCCGACTTGGTGTGGAATGTGAGAGATGCCATCATGCCGGAGGTGGAGAAAAACGGACTGCGCCTGAGCATACATCCCATGCAGGTGAAGCATGATGGTGTCATTGGGGACTGGGGGCGCCTGCGGCAGGTGTTCCTGAACATCCTGGGCAATTCCGTGAAGTTCACCATGCCGGGCGGCCTGCTGGAACTGTCCGTCACGGAGAGGGAGACACGGAATTACGGATGCTGTTCTTACGAATTTGTCTTCCGGGACGATGGCATCGGCATGGAAGAGAATTTTATTCCCCATATTTTCGAGCCCTTCAGCCGGGAGGATGATTCCCGCATCAGCCGGATCAAGGGCACCGGACTGGGAATGACCATAGCCCAGAATCTGGTCCGCATGATGGGAGGAAATATTGCGGTGGCCAGCAGCCCGGGCGAGGGAACCAGGGTGACGGTGACTTTGCTTCTGAAACTCCGGAATCAGCAAAAGACGGTGCCGGATCAGGATGTGCCGGAGAGCGATCCGGCCGGTGACGCTTTGTTCAAAGGGTTCCGGATACTGCTGGTGGAGGACAATGTGATCAATCAGGAAATCGCCATGGAGATTATCGGTACCACCGGGGCCGCCGTGGAATGCGCATCGGATGGCAGGGAAGGACTTCAGCGTTTTGAGTCCATGCCGGAAGGCTATTTTGATATGGTGTTTATGGATATCCAGATGCCGGTTATGAATGGATATGAGGCCACGCGCGCCATCCGCAAGCTTCCCAGGGGGGATGCGCTGTCGGTTCCCATTATTGCCCTGTCCG
This sequence comes from uncultured Acetatifactor sp., assembly GCA_910577185.1. Classification (GTDB taxonomy): domain Bacteria; phylum Bacillota; class Clostridia; order Lachnospirales; family Lachnospiraceae; genus Acetatifactor. The sequence goes on along the minus strand of CAJTLR010000003.1, from coordinate 44,388 downwards.
CAAACGCTTTTGCGGAAGACATTGCCGCCAGCAGGGAGGCGGGGATGAACGAACATATGACGAAGCCGCTGGATGTGGCCAGGCTGATGGCGGGAATGGGCCGGTGGCTGAAGGGAGAGACAAAAGAATAGTCGAAACTGTTCTTTTGTGTGGAATATTCTCCGGACATATGGTAAAATAAGGAAAAGTGCCTGATACGCCGAAGCGCGGAAGGCGGGCCGGGCACATGGAGATTTGTTTTGAAAAACCGTGCAGAAAAGAGGAAAGCAAAATGAGTTTTAGGGATGAGTTTAATTTCTGGTTGGAAGACGATTATTTTGATCAGGCCACAAAGGATGAACTGGCAGGCATCCGTGACAATGAGGGGGAAATCGAAGAGAGATTCTACAAGGAACTGGAGTTTGGTACCGGGGGACTGAGGGGGATTATCGGCGCCGGCACCAACCGCATGAACATATACACGGTCCGCAAAGCCACCCAGGGTCTGGCCAATTTTATCCTGAAAAAGGGAACCGGGGACAAGGGCGTGGCCATTGCCTATGATTCCAGACGCATGTCCCCTGAATTTGCCGATGTTGCCGCCCTCTGCCTTGCGGCCAATGGCATCAAGGCATATGTGTTTGACTCCCTGCGGCCCACACCGGAGCTTTCCTTCGCACTCCGCACCCTGGGATGTACGGCCGGAATTGTGGTTACGGCCAGCCATAACCCGCCCGAATATAACGGCTATAAAGTATACTGGGAAGACGGCGCCCAGGTTACGGCTCCTTATGATAAGCAGATCATTGAGGAAGTGAAGAGCATCAAGGATTATCACACCGTCAAAACCATGTCCAGGGAAGAGGCCATGGAAAAAGGATTATACCAGGTTATCGGCAAAGAGATTGACGATGCTTACATGGCAGAGTTAAAGAAGCAGATCATTCATCCGGAAGTGATCGCGGAAGTGGCAGATGACATTAAAATTGTATACACACCCCTCTGCGGCACGGGTAATGTGCCTGCAAGGCGTATTTTATCGGAACTTGGCTTTAAGCATGTTTATGTGGTTCCCGAGCAGGAGAATCCCGATCCCAATTTTACCACGCTGGATTATCCCAATCCGGAGGATCCCAAGGCATTTACCTATGCGCTCCGGCTGGCAAAGGAAAAAGATGCGGATATTGTGCTGGCAACGGATCCCGACGCGGACCGTCTGGGCGTTTATGCAAAGGATTCCGCAACCGGGGAGTATGTGTCCTTTACCGGCAATATGTCGGGTATGCTGATCGCGGAGTATATTCTCAGGGAGAGAACCGCAACCGGGACCATGCCGGAAAATCCCGCCCTGGTGACTACCATTGTGACCACAAATATGACCAGGCCCATCACGGGGAATTATAATGTGAAGCTGATAGAGGTGCTCACGGGCTTTAAGTATATTGGCGAGCAGATTAAGCTGTTCCAGGCCAGCGGAAGCAACAATTATGTGTTTGGTCTGGAGGAAAGCTATGGATGTCTGGCCGGAACCCATGCCAGGGACAAGGATGCCATTGTTGCCGTGATGTGTCTGTGCGAAGTGGCCGCATACTGCAAGAAGCATGGCAAGACCCTGTGGGATATGATGCTTGATACCTATGAGAAATACGGCTACTATAAGGAATCCCAGTATACCATCACCCTGAAGGGAATCGATGGTTCCAGGCAGATTGCGGAGATCATGGATAAACTCCGCCAGAATCCGCCCAAGTCCTTCGGTGAGCACAAGGTGCTGAAGTTCAGGGATTACCAGACTGACCGCGCGGTGGACATGATTACCGGGGAAGAAGGAGAAACCGGTCTGCCCACATCCAATGTTCTTTATTTTGAACTGCCCGATGACGCATGGTGCTGTGCCCGTCCTTCCGGCACGGAGCCCAAGATCAAGTTCTATATGGGCGTAAAGGGTGCCAGCCTGGAGGATGCGGCGGCGAAGCTGGAGAAGCTTACGGAAGATCTGAAGGCCGTGCTGTAAAAGACTGCATCCGGTCATGCCGTTATTCCGACATACTTTGTGCGGCATAACGGGGATGCGGTTTGACCCAGGGCAGTCCTGGAGTACGGACATGGAAGCCACAGACTGCGGTTTGTGCCGGCGGAATGCAGGGCTTTTACCGCGGATTAGCCGGATTTCCTGTAAGGGGAGAGACCTGCTGCAGAAGGGCCTGCTGCCAGGACAAAAAACGAGTCAATAGTGGATTCCCTGCCTTGCGGACCGCCGGGCAGGGAATCTTTTGTCATCATATCAGAAAAATGCGGCCGGAACGTGAATCCAGTCTTTCCGGCCGGATCGGGAAAAGCGGGAAGAGCGGGCTGCGGATGGAATGGGTCTGCAGGATAATGGGGGACGGATTTGGGCAGGATGAACAAGGCTGATTGGAAAAAGACCATATATTATCTCAGGCGGAACGGACTTAAGAAGACCTGGTATGCCGCCAGGGAGAGACTGGAGGAGCGCAGGCGCCCTCCCTATGTCTGGATTCCGGAGAACGAGGAGGAACTGGAGAGGCAGCGTTCCCGGGAGCCGGAGGGAGCGGTATTCAGTATTGTGGTGCCGGCATACCGGACAAATGCGGTATATCTAAAGGAAATGACGGAGTCACTGTGCCGTCAGACCTATTCGAAATGGGAACTGATTGTGGCGGACGCCACGGAGGATGACAGTGTGGAGAGAGTGATCCGTTCTGTGGAGGATGACCGCATCCGCTATATCCATCTGGAAAAAAACCAAGGCATTGCGGGCAATTCCAACCAGGCCCTTGGCTATGCAAAGGGGGATTATGTGGGCCTGCTGGACCATGACGATATCCTGACGGACAATGCCCTGTTTGAGATGGCAGCCGCAATCCGGCAAAAGCAGCGGCAGGGAGTGCTTCCCCGAATGCTTTATTCTGACGAGGATAAATGCAACGGGGACGGAACAGACTATTATGAGCCGAATTTTAAGGAAGATTTTAACCTGGACCTGCTGCTGGGAAATAATTATATCTGTCATTTTCTTGTGATGGAACGGGAACTGATTCAGAGACTGGGATTCAGGAAGGAGTACGAAGGCGCCCAGGATTATGACCTGGTGCTGCGGGCCGTATCCGCACTGAAGACAGAAGAGGAAGCCATTGTGCACATTCCCAGGGTGCTGTATCACTGGAGATGCCATACCGGCTCCACGGCAGAAAACCCGGAGAGCAAGCTTTACGCTTACCGGGCGGGACGCCGGGCGGTGGAGGACTTTGCCCGGCGGGAGGGCTGGCAGGCAAAAGTGTCGGATATTTCCCATCTGGGTTTCTATGTGCTGGAATATGAAAAGACGGTTTTTGAGACAAGGCAGGATGTGGGAGCCATAGGAGGAAGGATCGTATGCAGAAAGCGCATTGCAGGGGGCAGACTGACGGAGGAAGGGAAAACCATGTATGAAAACCTTCCGGTCGCCTACAGCGGTTATCTGCACCGGGCGGTTCTCTCCCAGGATGCCGCGGCAGTGGATATCCGGAATATGAGGGTCCGGGAAGAATGCCGGGGGATATTTGAGGAGACGGTGGGGGTAGCATACAGAACCGTGCCCGGAAAAGACATCTTTGACGTTTCCCTGCTGCCCGGGGACTGTGACCGGACGGCCATAAGCCTGAAGCTGGGCCGGGCTTTGCGGGAGGCGGGATACCGGATTCTCTATCTGCCGGACCGAACCCGGGAGCTGAAGATTTCCGAATAACAAAACTTCCGCTGCCGGGGTTTGGAAGCGGGAAAGAAAGCGGCAATGGAAACGGGAATGAAAGCGGAAGCGGGAAAGAAATGAAGGTTATGTGATGAAAAAAGTGACAGTGGTTATCCCTAATTATGAAGGAATCAGATTTGTGGGGGAATGTCTGGAGGCCCTGGTGCACCAGAAAGAGGGGACACCGGAGTACGACATCCTGGTGGTGGACAATGGCTCCCGGGACGGGAGCCGGGAGCTGATACAGGAAGGGTTTCCCGGGATCGGACTGATCTCCTTAAGCTCCAATACCGGTTTCTGCCATGCGGTCAATGTGGGCATACAGGCTGCTGAGACGCCTTATGTGATTCTGCTGAACAATGATACGAGAGTCAGTTCCGGTTTTGTAAAGGCATTGTATGATGCCATTGAGGGGGATGAACGGATTTTTTCCGTCAGCGCCAAGATGCTGATGTGGGATGAGCCGGAGCTGATAGACGACGCGGGGGACCAGTATTGTGTCCTGGGATGGGCATATTCCCGGGGAAAGGGAAAGCGGCACGAGGAATATGACAAACCTGTCAGAATTTTTTCCGCCTGCGGCGGCGCCGCCATTTACCGGAAAAGCGTGTTTGGGGAGATCGGTTTATTTGACGAGGCGCATTTTGCCTATCTGGAAGATCTGGATATCGGGTACCGGGCCCGGATTTGCGGGTATCAGAATTATTATGAGCCAAAGGCTGAAGTGATTCATTATGGCAGCGCTACCAGCGGAGCCCGGTATAATGAATGGAAGACATCCCTCTGCGCCGAAAACAATGTGTATGTAATTGCAAAAAACATGCCCCTTGTGCAGAAAATCTGGAATTTTCCCTTTCTGTTCATAGGATTTCTGATCAAATTTTTGTTTTTCTGCAGGAAAAAAATGGGAATGCTTTACCTGAAAGGCATTGGAAAAGGGCTGAAAAAGTCCTTTGTCCATGGGAAAAAGTACAGGGAAAATTCATTAAAATGGAAACGGTTCAAAAATCATCTGATGATCCAGGGCAGTCTTTATGCCAATACTCTGGGCATTCTTAAGAAATCTTAAGAAACAGCTTCATAAAATCATAAGTTGTTTTTTCTATAATATTATTGTATCGTAAATCGTAGGGTGGCGCTTATGATAAAAGACAATCAGAAAGTTTTTAACCGATTGATGGTAATCCTGGATGCCGCCATTACGGCGGTATCTTTTATGCTGGCCTATTATTTCAAATTTTATCTACTGGAAGACGGGCCGGGAATCGGGGTGCTTTCTGCAGGCGAGTATTTTATGCTTCTGCCCTTTGTGGTTCCGATTTACATGCTGCTCTATTATTCCTGCAGTATGTATGCGCCGAAACGGACAGTGAGGCGGCGGTTTGAGATATTTGGAGTCATCAAGGCCAATACCATAGGAATCATGGCATTGATCATTGTCCTGTACATGATCATAAGGGAGATTAACTTTTCCCGTTCCGTGATGGCTTTTTTCTATCTGTTTAATGTATTTTTTACTTCCTGTTTCCGTCTGGCCCTGAGAAGGGCGCTGAGTACCATTCGGAAAAAGGGTTACAACCTGAAGCATATTCTGCTGGTGGGGTACTCCCGGGCGGCAGAGGAATATATTGACAGACTCAATGACAATCCCCAGTGGGGATATGTGGCCTGCGGCATACTGGACGACCATATTCCGGCGGGAACCATATACAAAGGTGTGAAAGTTCTGGGCAGGCTGGGAAATCTGGAAGTGATTCTTCCGGAAAACAAGCTGGACGAGATTGCCATTTCCCTTTCCCTGAAAGACTACCATTATCTGGAAAGTATTGTATCTGTCTGTGAAAAATCAGGGGTACACACGAAATTCATTCCCGATTACAACAGTCTGATTCCCACCAAGCCTTACACGGAGGACCTGATGGGGCTGCCGGTGATCAATATCAGGTATGTGCCGCTGACAAATACAGGAAATATCATTATCAAGCGGATTATGGACATTGTGGGCGCCGTTTTCGGGATTGTGCTCACATCACCGGTGATGCTGACCGCGGCACTGCTGGTAAAGCTCACCAGCCCTGGGCCGGTGATTTTTAAGCAGGAGAGGGTGGGCCTTCACAATAAATCTTTTTATATGTATAAATTCCGGAGTATGGAGAAGCAGTCTCCCAGGGAGGAGCGGAAGGCGTGGACGGTGCGGAACGATCCCAGGGTCACGCCGGTGGGAAAATTTTTAAGACGCACCAGCCTGGACGAGCTTCCCCAGCTGTTTAATATTTTAAAGGGCGATATGAGCCTTGTGGGTCCCAGGCCGGAACGTCCGCTGTTTGTGGAGAAATTCAGGGAAGAGATTCCCAGATATATGGTAAAGCACCAGGTGAGGCCGGGGCTGACCGGATGGGCACAGGTCAATGGACTCAGGGGCGATACCTCCATAAGGAAGCGGATTGAGTATGATCTGTATTATATAGAAAACTGGACACTGGGGTTTGACCTGAAAATAATCCTAATGACTTTTTTCATGGGATTTATTAATAAAAATGCATATTAAAAAGACCGGCAAAATGCCGGAAAAGAACCAGGATAAGGAGAAAGTATTATGGCAGCAAGGAAAATGACTTCAAGGCAGCGTGCGGCGAGGCAAAAGAGGAAGATTATTCTGTTTGCGGTGGAAATTATCATTATTTTGATCATGGTAGCGGTGTTGTATCTGGTGATGAACAAAACCTCGGAAGGGCCCAAGGTGATGAGTCTGGATCCGGCGAATCTGGCAATTCCCAATGAGGTGATAGAGAAGACGGAAGAGGGCGGCACCATGCACGGTTACATGAATGTGGCGCTGTTCGGACTGGACGCAGAGACCGACAGCCAGCTGTACAAGGGCAGCCGCAGCGACTCTATCATGATAGCCAGCATTAATCTTGACACGGGCGATATCAAGCTGGTCAGCGTGTACCGGGACTCCTACTTAAATATCGGACCCTACAAGGGACAGTCGGAGTATTACTGGAAGTGTAACACGGCCTATGCCACAGGGGGCGCCGAGCAGGCGGTCAGAATGCTGAACATGAATCTGGACATGGACATCAAGGACTTTGTGGCTGTGGGTTATAAGGGACTGAGCAGCGTCATAGATGGCCTGGGCGGGATTTACATTGATGTGTCCAGTGAGGAAGTGACACATTTGAACAATTATCAGATCGGGGTATCGGAAGTGCTGAAATGTGACTATACTCCGGTACGGGAAGCAGGGTACCAGCTTCTGAACGGAACCCAGGCTACCGCTTACTGCCGTATCCGTGCCACCGCGGGAGATGACTTTAAGCGTACCGCACGTCAGAGGGCCGTGCTGAAGGCCATAGAGGAGCAGGCAAAGAAGGCGGATCTTGCCACGCTGACAAAGGTGTTTAACGACTGTATCGGCAATATTTATACCAGCATTGACTCCAAGGATGTTCTGGAACTGCTGGGAAGCATCTCCAAATACAGCATTAAGGAAGAAGCCGGTTTCCCCACGGAGGAACTGCGTACCACGGCCAATATCGGCGCCAAGGGAAGCTGTGTCATTCCCCAGGATCTGGAATCCAATGTGGTGTGGCTGCATCAGTTCCTGTTTGACGACCAGGATTATACTGTGACGGATACCATCCGGGAATGTGACAGAGTCATTGAGTCTGAGACATCTTCTTATATTAAATGATGGAAGGGACAAAAGTATTTCACCCCTTGTCAGCTGAGGGTATCATGAAAGAATTACATGAAAAGGAATGATCACAGGGGGGCTTTCGGGCTCCCTTGTTTGCGCAGGGCCCTGTGCAGGGGAAATGTGCCGCCAGGGGGTCGCGGCGGGCAGGGGAAGGAAACTTTCCTCTCCGGATTCCTGTACCGGGAGGGCGGGAGGAAGATAAGGGATGTGCAGGAGAAAGGGAAGGAATCTTCCCGGCGGGATGCCTGTACCGGGAGGACGGGAGGAAGATAAGGGATGCGCGGGAGAAAGGGAAGGAAACTTCCCGGCGGGATGCCTGACCGGGAGGGCGGGAGGAAGATAAGGGATGCGCGGGAGAAAAGGGAAAGAAACTTCCCGGCCGGCATACAGGCAGGATGGAAAGTGAAAGCACATGCGTCAGGTGAAAAGGCAGAAGAGGTGGAATTTTGAAAATTGATATTATCATTCCCATATATTATCCGGGAAAGGATTTTTTTGCCCTGCTGGACAGGCTGGAGGAGCAGACGGTTCCCGTGCAGAACATTATTTTGATGAACACCGAGAGGGAGGGTTTTGAGAGACTGACAGAAAATATGGATTTCGGGCAAAAATATCCCAATGCAAAGGTATATCATCTTTCCAGACAGGAGTTTGACCATGGGGGCACCCGCCGCAGGGCAGTGGAATATTCTGACGCGGATATTTTTGTGTGCATGACCCAGGATGCCATGCCGGAGGATGCATATCTTCTGGAAAACCTGGTGAAGCATCTGGAGGGAAAAGTGGCGGCAGCCTACGCCAGGCAGCTTCCCGGCGAGGGGTCTTCCGAGTTCGAGACGGTTTCACGCATGTTTAATTATCCGGCAGCGTCCAGGGTCAAAACATCCGCGGATCTGGAGGACATGGGGATTAAGACATTTTTCTGTTCCAATGTGTGCGCTGCATACCGCAGGGATGTATACGATAAACTGAACGGTTTTGTGGAGCGTACTATTTTTAACGAGGATATGATTTATGCGGCGGGGGTGATCAGGGCGGGATATGCCATTGCCTACGAAGCCCGGGCCAGGGTGGTGCACGCTCACAATTACACAAATATTCAGCAGTTTCACCGGAATTTCGATCTGGGCGTGTCCCAGGCACAGCACCCGGAAATATTCGGAATGGCAGCTTCCGAGACAGAGGGCAGGAAGCTGGTAACCACTACCTGGCGCTATCTGAAGGAAAAAAAGAGACTGTACCGCTTTCCGGGATTTTGTCTGCAGTGCGGTTTTAAATATGCGGGTTACCTTCTGGGAAAGCATTACCGGAAGCTTCCCCGGAAACTGATTTTAAAAATGACTGGCAGCCGGGAATACTGGAATCAGGAGCGTCTGTGACATTTTGGATGAAATTCACAATCACTTCATCCGAAAAACACAATTTCATCACAATTGACAGATATACTAAAGTACATAAAGATGAAACATACCAACACACATTTTTTATAAAGAAGAGAGGTAGTCATTATGTACGAAAACGAAATTTATTCTAATTCCGACAGCGGTAATTACACTACTTATCAGACCAGCGGCAGCAGTGCCATGGATGGCAGCGGAACAGGAAACGCCGGCGCAGGCAGGCAGGGAAAGAAGAAAAAAGGAGCATTCCGGAAATTCCTTCTGAGTATGGGGCTTGGCATTACTTTCGGGGCTTTTGCAGGAGCCGGTTTCTATGCCGTGCGCCTGGGGACCGAAAAACTGATTCCGGACCAGGTCCAGGAGGCGGTGTCGGAGGCTGGACAGAAGAACGGAAACACTTCCGGAGCGCAGATGTCAAATATCAGCCAGGTCACCTATGTCAGTGATGATGTGTCGGCTGTGGTGGAAAAGGTGATGCCGGCCATGGTGTCCATTGTCAACAATCAGACCCGGACCACTTCGTTTTTCGGATATGAGTTTACGGAGAACCGGCCGGGAGCCGGTTCCGGCATCATAGTGGCGGAAAATGACACGGAGCTTCTGATTGTGTCCAACAATCATGTGGTGGCAAACTCGGATTCGCTGGAAGTTACCTTTATCGATGGCAGCACTGCCGCCGCAAACGTAAAGGGACTTGACTCGGAGATGGACCTGGCAGTGATCTCCGTGCCGCTGGAGAGCCTCAGCGGGGAAACCAGGAAAGCTATCAGCATTGCCACACTGGGAGACAGCGACAGCCTGAAGCTGGGCACTCCGGTCATCGCCATCGGCAATGCCCTTGGATATGGCCAGTCCGTGACCAATGGCATCATCAGCGCCCTGAACCGGGAAGTGACCAATGAGGACGGAACCAAGGGCACTTATATCCAGACCAACGCAGCCATCAACGGCGGGAATTCCGGCGGCGCCCTGCTGACCATCACCGGAGAGGTCATCGGCATCAACTCCGGCAAGATCCAGGGAACCGGTGTGGAAGGTATGGGATATGCCATTCCCATCAGTTCTGCCAGCCCTATCATTGCGGAACTCATGGAACGCAAGACCAGAACCGATGTGGTGGAAGAGGAAGAGAAGGGATATATCGGAATCTCACCCCAGGAAGTTACGGGACAGATCGCACAGATGTACGGCATGCCCGAAGGCGTGTTTGTGCATGAAGTTGTGGAAGGCTCCGCGGCAGACACATCCGGCATCCGGAAGGGCGATATTATCGTGAAGCTGGACGGACAGAGGATTACTTCCTATGCGGAACTCCAGGACGTACTGCAGTATTATAAAGTGGGAGAGACCATTGTGGTTACCGTGGAACGTCTGGAGAATGGGGAGTATGTGCCTTTGGACATAGAGATCACGCTGGGCAGCCGTCCCCAGGAATGATGAGACAACGGACAGACCAGGGAATCATGGAAGCCAGGTGTTTTGCAGCCTGGGAAACGGGCCGGACAGGAAAGCTGTCCGTTTTTGGTGTGGTCGCGGGCAGCGCGGGAGTTTAGAAAAAGTTCACTTGTATGCAGGCTTGTTTTCAAGTATACTATACAGTGTAAATGGACAAGTGATATTCTGGAAAAATAGGTATGTGCGGCAGAACGCACGGAAATGGGGATAAATAAATGTCGGAATTTAAGGATGAGAGCGAGAACAGGGAAAAGAACGAAGAGGGTAAAACGGATCTGACAGAAGGACATCAGGATGCCTCTGCCACAAAAAACGCGGGCAAAGGCGATAATAATGATTATGAGGACGTATGCTTTATCTGCAGGCGGCCAGAGAGCAAGGCGGGCAAGATGTTTAAGCTGCCCAACAATATCTGCGTCTGCAGTGACTGTATGCACAAAACCATGGAGACGGTGAGCCAGTTTGACTATCAGGGGATGCTGAACAATCCCCAGCTGCAGAATGAACTGGACCAGTTCAGCAAACAAAATGGATTTCCCAACATCAGTTTTGTGAACCTGGCCGATCTGCGCGGGGACGGCGGGATTCCCAACAAACAGAAACTGAAAAAAAAGAAACAGAAAGAGGCGGAAGAACAGCCGGTGCTGAATATCCGGGATATTCCTGCGCCGCATAAGATCAAGGCAAGCCTGGATGAGTATGTGGTGGGACAGGATCATGCCAAAAAGGTGATCTCGGTGGCTGTCTACAATCACTATAAGCGAGTCGCCACGGGTACTATGGACAATATCGAAATTGAGAAGTCAAATATGCTGATGATAGGGCCCACCGGCTGCGGAAAGACATACCTGGTGAAGACCCTGGCCAGGCTTCTGGATGTGCCCCTGGCCATTGCGGATGCCACTTCCCTGACAGAGGCCGGCTATATCGGTGATGACATCGAGTCTGTGGTGTCCAAGCTTCTGGCCGCAGCCGACAATGATGTGGAAAAGGCAGAGAGAGGCATTATTTTCATAGACGAGATCGACAAAATTGCCAAGAAAAAGAATACCAATACCCGGGATGTGAGTGGTGAGAGCGTGCAGCAGGGAATGCTGAAACTGCTGGAGGGGGCAGAGGTGGAGGTGCCCGTGGGAGCCAACAGCAAAAATGCCATGGTGCCCCTTGCCACAGTCAACACCAGGAATATTCTGTTTATCTGCGGCGGTGCCTTTCCGGATCTGGAGGATGTAATCCGGGAGCGTCTGCGCAAAAGCGCATCCATCGGATTCAATGCACAGCTGCGGGATAAATATGATAAGGACAGGAACATTCTTTCCAGGGTAACGGTGGAGGATATCCGCAAATTCGGGATGATTCCGGAGTTTATAGGCCGTCTGCCTGTGATCTTTACCCTGGAAGGCCTTACCAGGGAGATGATGGTAAAAATACTCATGGAGCCCAGGAATGCCATTCTGAAGCAGTACCAGAAGCTCCTGGAGCTGGACGAGGTGAAGCTGGAATTTGCGGAAGATGCCCTGGAAGCCATCGCGGAAAAGGCCATGGAGAGAGATACCGGTGCCAGGGCCCTGCGATCCATTATCGAGGAATTTATGCTGGATATTATGTATGAGATTCCCAAGGATGACAATATTGGCAGAGTCACCATAACCAGGGAATATATTGAGGGGACAGGGGGGCCGGTCATCGATATCCGCAGCAATCAGATTCTGGAAAATCCGGATCATTTAAAACGGATAGAGAGCAGGCCAGTGGGCTGAGACCTGCTTCCTTTACTGCCGGCCGGCGAAAAGGAAGAGAATCGGGAAAATCAATGATATTCATGATAGGACGGAGCTGCCGCGGCGGCTCCGTTTTTTTGTGCACACGGGTGCATAAGGAAGGTTGTTGCTGGCGCAACATGCACCCGGCGCGGCAAGTAGTGGAGAAGAGCGTTCCCCTACTTGATTGTACACGGGTGCATAAGGAAGGTTGTTGCTGGCGCAACATGCACCCGGCGCGGCAAGTAGTGGAGAAGAGCGTTCCCCTACTTGATTGTACACGGGTGCATAAGGGAAATTGTTGCTGACGCAACATGTAAATTTGGGTATTGACTTTTTCGGATATTATGGTAATATAAACATATGAACAATGGTTCATATGAAAAATATTTCACGATAGAAGAAAGGGAAGGAGACCGGGATGAAAAAGACTTACAAGATTGAGGTGGACTGTGCCAACTGTGCTTTGAAGATGGAGGAGGCAGCCAGGAAAGTGGAAGGCGTCCGGGAGGTGACGGTCAGTTTCATGACCCAGAAGATGAAGGTGGAATTCGGGGAAGGGGCAGATGAGAAGAGCGTGATGCAGACAGTGCGCAGGGCATGCAAAAAGGTGGAGGACGATTGTGAGATTTTTCTGGACTGAGTGGGCAGGTATGCCGGAAAACCAGCAGAAAAACCGGAAGCGGGGATCATATTATGACGAAAAAGCAGAAAAAAATTTTGTATCGTATTATCATGGCGGCGGTGCTCATGGCAGTACTGCCCTTTGTGCCGGCAGAAGGATATTTGAAATTTGCGCTGTATCTGATTCCTTATCTGATTATCGGGTATGACATTCTCCGCAAGGCCTTTCTGGGAATCCTGCACGGGGAGGTATTTGACGAGAATTTCCTCATGGCCGTGGCAACCGTGGGCGCCATGCTTCTGGGAATATATCAGGAGGCCCGGGGAATGGAAGGGGAATTTGCAGAAGGTGTGGCGGTTATGCTGTTTTACCAGATCGGTGAATTGTTTCAGGCCGTGGCAGTGGGGAAGAGCCGCCGCAACATCAGCGCCCTGATGGATATCCGCCCGGATTATGCGAATATTGAGGATGAAAACGGCAGCCTGGAGCAGGTGGACCCGGATGATGTGGAAGTGGGGACCGTGATTGTGGTACGGCCCGGGGAAAAGATTCCCATAGACGGCGTGGTGACGGAAGGAAGCTCCGCCCTGAACACAAGCGCCCTTACGGGAGAAAGCGTTCCCAGGGAGGTCTGTGCCGGCGGGGAAGTGATCAGCGGCTGCGTGAATATTTCCGGGCTGCTGCGAATCCGCACCACAAAAGAGTTCGGGGAATCCACGGTGTCAAAGATTCTGGACCTGGTGGAAAATTCCAGCATGAAAAAGGCCCGCACCGAGAATTTTATTACAAAATTTGCCAGATATTACACGCCGGCAGTCTGTTATGCGGCCCTGGCCCTGGCAGTCATTCCGTCGGTGGTAAACCTGATTATGGGCAATCCGGCACAGTGGAGCACATGGGTGATCCGCGCCCTGACTTTTCTGGTCATCAGCTGTCCCTGTGCGCTGGTAATTTCCATTCCGCTAAGTTTTTTCGGCGGGATTGGCGGGGCTTCGGCCTGCGGAATCCTGGTGAAAGGATCCAATTATCTGGAGGCCCTGGCGCGTACCAAATATGTGGTGTTTGACAAGACAGGTACATTGACAAAGGGGGTATTCCGGGTGACGGAGGTGTATGCTTCCCCGGAATTTGAGGCATACGCGGCAGAGGCGATGCCGGAGGGGGAGGCAGGGGAGATTCTGCTGAAACTGGCGGCGTACACGGAAAGCTATTCCGGTCATCCCATCAGCAGGAGCCTGAAGGAGGCCTACGGGCAGGAGATCGATAAAACCAGGGTGACAGATGTGGAAGAGACCGGCGGATACGGGATTACCGCTGTGGTGGAGGGCAGAAAAGTGGCAGCCGGGAATGCCAGGCTTATGGGGAAGCTGGGGATTGCCTGCCAGGAGTCCGGAAAGGCAGGAACCATTGTCCATGTGGCGGTGGAGGGAAGGTATGCCGGGTATATCCTGATCTCGGATGTGGTGAAAGAGCAGGCAAAGGATGCCATAGCGGCCCTGAAGGAAAACGGGATAAAAAAGACGGTTATGCTCACCGGAGACAGCAGGGCAACGGCAGAATATGTGGCGGCACAACTGGGACTGGACCAGGTGAGAAGCGAACTGCTTCCCGGGGACAAGGTGGCGGCAGTGGAGGAACTGCTGGCCGGGAAGGGCCCAAAAGAAAATCTTGCCTTTGTAGGTGACGGCATCAATGATGCCCCGGTGCTCTCCCGGGCCGACATCGGTGTTGCCATGGGTGCGCTGGGATCGGATGCGGCCATTGAGGCGGCAGACATAGTGCTGATGGATGACAATCCCATGAAACTGGCGCTTGCCATGCGGATTTCCAGAAAGTGTCTGCGGATTGTGTATGAAAATATCGTATTTGCCCTTGGGGTGAAGGCCCTGTGCCTGGGCCTGGGGGCTGTGGGGATTGCAAATATGTGGATTGCCATATTTGCCGATGTGGGCGTAATGGTGCTGGCCGTGCTGAATGCGGTCAGGTGCCTGCAGATAAAAAAGTAAGAAAAAAAGAATTCTGCCGGAAGCATTTCCGGCGGGATTCTTTTTATGCGCACGGGCGCATATGGAAAATTGTTGCTGACGCAACATGCGCCCGGCGCGGCGAGCAGAGGAGAAGGGCATTCCCCTGCTCGATTGCGCAGCCCCGTGGACAAAGAGCGAATCCTCGCACCTGGAATCATGCCGCTAAAGCGGCGTACGCCCGGCGCGGCGAGCAGAGGAGAAGGGCATTCCCCTACTTGATTGCGCAGGGGCGGGCAGGGATAAAATCTCCCCTGCCCGATTGGAAACGGAAAAGGGACTTGTCCGAAAAGGGAAATCAGTTTATAATTTGAGAGGAGATACGGTGAAGGAAGCCGTAACAAGAATGGAGGCTGTCAGATGCGCTTGAAGGAGCAGAAAGTGAAATTGATTTCCGGCTGGCTGGCGGCGGCAGGGATTGTGATTCTTGCGCTGGCAGAGTGGAACTGTCACCGGAGGATTACCTTTATGATGGATGATCTCTGGTATGGCACCAATCTGGTGACGGATCAGGCGCTGCGGGGGCTGCCGGACATCATCGAAAGTCAGGCCTGGCATTTTATGAACTGGGGAGGCAGGTGCATGACCCATGGGATCCTGCAAATGACACTTATGTCAGGAAGTTTTGCCGCGGATGTCATGAATATGGCGGCAGTGCTTTTTTTAAGCTGGATGATTTGTGTCATGGCGGATTTCAGAAAGCCTATTGGATTTTTGCTGGCGTCGACCCTGCTTGTGGCGCTGAATGCCAATGTGAGAATGAGCATGTTCTGGCAGTCGGGGGCCGTGAATTATGTTTATTCCACGGCATGGATTCTTGTCTTTTTATGGCCTTATCTGCGACAGCTGGAAAGGCCGGAGGCGCCGGCGCTTCCCCTGGCCGGCTGGTGGATGGCCCCCCTGGGACTTATGGCCGGCTGGAGCAATGAGAATATGGGGCCGGCATGCTTTATCGTGTCCCTGGGGACAGTTTTTTATCTGTTGAAAAAGAACAAAGCGCGGCTGTGCCCGTGGATGCTGACAGGCTCCCTGACATGCCTGGCAGGAAGTATTCTTGTGGTCTGTGCACCGGGAAACTTTGTGCGGATGAACTCCCTGGAAAAAAAGACGTTGGGGGATTTTCTGTATGACCGTTTCTGCTCCATGCTGCATGCAGGGGCGGAGTTCCTGTTTCCGGCAGTGATATTACTGACAGTACTTGCGCTGGTGTGGATGGTCTGCCGGAAAGGGCGCTTCGGCCCCGGCCGGTGGATGCTGCTGGCCCTGGCTGTCCTGTCTTACGGGGCAATGGTGCTGTCGCCCCATTATCCGGACCGGGCAACCTTCGGAACCATGACGATATGCATTGTGCTGAGCCTTTCCCTGCTGGGGGATATTTTAAAGGCAAAGGAGCGGCTGAAAATTTCGGCCGGATGGATGACACTGGCATACTGGTGTTATGCCATCTATGTGCTGTCAGGAGTGTGAGCGTGCCGCATTGTGAAGATACCCTCCGTTAATCCATGAAGAAGGAAGTGAGACAGGATGAAGAGTCTGGCAATATGGAAGAAATATGGGAAATGGATATGTGTAGTCTGGAGCGTTTTTACGTTGGGGCTTGCCCTGCTCACCCTGCATGACATGCAGACGGCGGAAGGCACCGGTCTGTATCTGGCGTTTCAGGCCGGTACCCGGGAGCGGGGGCCCTATGACCTGCTGGTGGATTTGGCGGGGATGATGTGCCTGGCCGGTCTGGTCCTGCTTCCCTGCATTTTGCTGAAACAAAGGGAACCGGAATCTTTTTTCCGCTTTCTGGCAGCATATCTGGCGTTTCTGCCCACGGTGAGCACGGCGGCCCTGGTACATTTGCTGGATGGCACGGAAGATATTGTGATTCGCCAAAGCCTGCTGGAAGGAAATCTGCCGGAAGCCCTGAGAGAGGGGATGGCCGGGATAATTCCCCTGCTGCAGGTAGGAGTGCCGGTTCTGGTTCTGGCGGCCGCCCTGTGCCGGGAGGCCGGGGAAGGGAAGCCGGGGAAAGCAGAAAATGAGGGAAAGTGCGCCGCAGGGAAGGCGGCATGGGCAGCCATGGCAGCGGTTCTGCTGCTTATCTTTCCGGCCGTGGTTTTTCCCGCGCTGACAGATATCTGTGTGTATGTGATTTTTTATGCCCTGCTGGTTTACGGTTTCCGGTTATGGGGAAAACTGGAGGCCGCATATCCCGGGTTCCGCACCTGGGGATGGCTTCTCTTTGTGTTTTTCTGGTTCAGGGGACTGGACAGGATGCTGGAAGTCATGAGCATATATCACCTCTGATCCTGCATTTTAAACATGCACTGCCACATACTATTATTCAAAGCGGAAGAACAGAGCGGCGTCCCTGACAGCCGGGACACAGATCTGTGTGGCGGGAGCGGATATGGAAAAAATAATCGTATTGTCAATTCCCTTTTTGGGCACTGCTTTTGGGGCCGCCATGGTATTTTTCTTAAAGGGGAAAATGAACCGGAAACTGGAAAAGATTTTGCTGGGCTTTGCTTCCGGAGTCATGATGGCGGCTTCTGTGTGGTCTTTGCTGATGCCGGCCATTGAGCTGGAACAGCAGCAGGGGGGAATCGCCTGGTTCCCTGCGGCGGCAGGTTTTTTGATGGGAGTGGGTTTTCTTCTGGCCCTTGACCGGCTGGTGCCGCGCCTGCGCCCGGAGGGAAAGAAGCAGGGAGAGGCAGACGCCGACATACAGAAAACCGTCATGCTGGTGCTGGCAGTGGGGCTGCATAATCTGCCGGAGGGAATGGCGGTGGGCGTGGTGGCTGCCGGGGCCATGGTAAAGGATTCGGGGATCACCATGCTGGGGGCGCTGGCCCTGGCCGTGGGAATTGCCATACAGAATTTTCCGGAGGGAGCCATTATCTCCATGCCGCTCAGGAATGTGGGTGTTTCCAGGGCAAAGGCTTTCTGGTACGGGGTGCTGTCGGGAGCGGTGGAGCCGGTGGGCGCCGCCGTCACCATATTGCTGGCAAATCAGGTGGTTCCGGTACTGCCGTATCTGCTGTCCTTTGCGGCGGGCGCCATGATCTATGTGGTTGCGGATGAGCTGATTCCGGGGGCAGGGGCGGAGAACCGTTCCAAGGCGGGAACCATCGGTGTGGCCCTGGGCTTTGTACTGATGATGATTCTGGATGTGGCAGTGTGAGGGGAACGAAACTGTGACAGAAAGAAAACGTCAGAAAGAAATAGATACGCTTTACAGATAAAACATACGCCTGCCATATGCGGGTTCACCTGGAGGGACCGGCTCTTGCAGGCAGATAGGAGCAGAACATGCGTTTACTGATTATCAGACATGGGGATCCGGATTATTCCATAGATTCCCTCACGGAGAAAGGCTGGCGGGAGGCAAAGCTTCTGGCAGAGAGGATTGCAAAGGAGGATGTGACAGAATTTTATGTGTCCCCGCTGGGAAGGGCCAGGGACACCGCATCCCTGACTTTGCAGAAAATGAACAGAACGGCTGTGGAATGTGACTGGCTCAGGGAATTTCCCCCGGCCATAAAACGTCCGGACAAGGAGGGCATCCGCAGGACCGTTACCTGGGACTGGCTTCCGGAAGACTGGACGGCGGAGCCGGTTTATTTTTTGCGGGATAAGTGGGCAGACACGGAGATTATGCGTGAGGCCGGAGTGGGAGAAACCTATGATGGCATCATCCGGAATTTTGACGCATTGCTGGCATCCCACGGCTATGTCCGGGAGGGGGAATTCTACAGGGCAGAGAGACCCAATAAGGACACGCTGGTATTTTTCTGTCATTTCGGCCTGGAATGTGTGCTGCTGAGTCACCTGATGAATGTATCGCCCATGATACTCTGGCACCATTCCTGCGCTGCGCCCACTTCCGTGACCACCGTCTATACGGAGGAGCGCAGGGAGGGAAAGGCTTCTTTCCGCGTGACTGCTTTCGGGGACATTTCCCATTTGTATGTGGCGGGGGAGGAACCGGCTTTTGCGGCAAGGTTTTGCGAAACATTTGACAGCCATGGGGAAAGACATGACTAAGTAAGGGTTATACGACTGATCACGGCGGCAATGATGCAGCCGTGATTTTACTTGACAGCTTTCCCTGGGTGTGCTATTCTGTGTTTAGTCTCGATATGTCGAATGACGACATGTCGTGAGTAAATACAAAGGAAGGAGCGAGTTAATTGAATGAAAATCTGCGAAAAAAATACATACCCATGACGGAGACCACCTATTATACGCTTCTGGCTGTTATCTGCCCCAGGCATGGATATGCCATTATACAATATGTCAGCGCCCTGACCAGGGGAAGGATTGTTCTGGGTACAGGTACCCTTTATACCATGGTGGGAAGGCTCATGCAGGATGGGATGATTGCCACGGTGCCTGAGCATGAAAAGAAGACCTACCAGATTACGGACATAGGGCTGGAGCTGCTGCGGGAGGAGACCAGGCGTCTGGAAAGACAGTTTTCTGACGGACGAAAAATCTTGTCAGGGGGGGTATCAACCCGTTAGGATATATGGAATATGGAAAATTCAGCAAATTGATACGGATGAGAAAACGGCTGAACAGCCGTCATTCCTTTTTGCGGAAAACGACGATTATGATGTGTCCGCAGAACCCCTTGTGTGTCATTCCGCAGGGAGAAACGTCCTGATCTTTCCGAGTCTGCGGGAACTGTGCAGCCGCCAAAGATGCGGACGGGAGGCGGGGGTGTGGCCGCACAGCATCCATAAACCCTGCCATGTACAAAAAGCTGTGCAGAATTGAAGTAAAGATTGAAAAATAAATTTTCAATCACGGGATTTGTGTCTGCGCATTGCAAAGCCATATATGGCCTGTCACAAACTCGGTTATGCGCAAAAAGCAGCGCAGAAATGGAGGTAAAATGAAACTGGAAGTGAAAGATATCCGCAAGAGCTTTGGGGAAACGGAGATTCTTCATGGCATTAATTTTGAAGTGGAGAGCGGGAGGGCCCTTGGCCTGCTGGGAAGAAACGGGGCGGGCAAGACAACTACCATCCGGATCCTGATGGATGTGTTTCATGCCAACAGCGGGGAAATTCTGCTGGATGGTGAGAAATTTATACCCTCAAAGCATCAGATCGGCTATCTGCCGGAGGAGAGGGGGCTTTATCCCAAAAGAAAAGTGATGGACCAGATGATCTATCTGGCGAATCTGAGGGGCATGAAAAACCGTGAGGCGAAGGTCAACGCCGAAAAATGGCTGAAAAGGCTGGAGGTTTTTGAATATGCGTCCCGTAAGCTGGAAACGCTGTCCAAGGGAAACCAGCAGAAAGTGCAGCTGGCGTCAACTTTGGTATGTAATCCGGAGATTGTGATTCTGGACGAGCCGTTCAGCGGCCTGGATCCGGTGAATTCCCAGATCCTGAAGGATGTGGTCAACGAACTGATCGCAGATAAACGGCTTGTGATTTTTTCCAGCCACCAGATGAGCTATGTGGAAGAATTCTGTGATCACATTACGATTATTGACCATGGCCGGGTAGTCCTGGCAGGAGAACTGAAGGAGATCAAGAAGGAGTATGGCAAAAACCGCCTGATGCTGGCGGCGGAAAATGATTCCGTGGAACATCTGGCGGAAAAGGTGGAGCGGGAATGGCCGGATCTGGTAAGGGTTTCCGGCAGGAAGAAGGAGTTCCTGATCCTGGAGCTGAAGGAAGGCGTGGACAGGCGCAGGCTTATGGAGAAACTGGTGGCATCAGATGTGGAAGTGGAGCGGTTTGGCAGATACGAGCCATCTCTGAATGATATTTTTGTGAGCAAGGTAGGTGAAGAGGGATGAAACAGTTTTGGATTGTGCTGAAGTATGAGCTGAGGGAGTACTTTGAAAATAAAGTGTTTATGGGACTGACTGCCGTGCTGGCGATATTGGGGGCAGGCGCTCTTTTCCTGCCCCGGTTTGTGGATATGTCAGGGTTTACCGGAGTCCAGGTAACGGAGAACGCAGAAAGCGGTGAAAGCGGGGAGACAGAAACCCCGGAAGACGACAGGGTGTTCCTATACCTGGATCATGCAGGGGTTGTGCGGGAAGACATTCTGGGAGAAATGTTTCCGGGAGTGGCCTGGCAGCAGGCAGCGGATGTAGAAGCCCTCAAGTCTTCCCTGGAAGCCCAGGAAGCGGAGGCGGGGTTTGTCGTCACCGGCGATTCGGAATATGAGTACTATGTTTTTAATAAATCCATGGGCGACAGTAACACGGCGGTTTTTGACCAGGCCATGAAGCTGTTTTACCGTATGGACTACTGTGCCGTTGCGGGACTGGACCTGAACGAAATAACGGCAATGTATGATGCGCCCATAACGGTTACGGAGACGGTGCTGAATAAGGATTCCGGAAGCAATTACTGGTACTGTTATGTTCTGGTCATCCTCGTGTTTATGCTGATTGTATACTATGGGCAGATGATTGCGGTTTCCGTCACCAGCGAGAAGAGCAACCGTGCGATTGAGGTGCTGGTGACAAGCACATCCCCCAACAGCCTGCTGTTCGGTAAAGTGATCGCGGGCGCAGTGGGCGGTGTCTTCCAGATGGGTGTGATGATGGGTGCCATTCTGATCTCGTACCAGATCAACAGGGATCAGTGGGGAGGCATGCTGGATATGCTCTTATATATTCCGGCGGAAGTGCTCCTGGCATTTGCCTTTTTCGGTCTGGGGGGTTATCTGTTCTATGCCTTCCTCTATGGTGCCATGGGCGCCCTGGTCAGCAAGACAGAGGATATCAGCAAGAGTGTGTCAGGCCTGATGATAGTGATTATGGTGGTCTATTTCTTCTCTCTGTTACAGCTGACGGATGTGGACGGAAATGTCATTAAGATATTGTCATTCCTGCCCATCAGTTCCTACAGTACCATGTTCGCGCGGATCGGCATGGGAACTGTAGCGGCATGGGAAATCATAGTATCTTTTCTGATACTGGTATTGTCCATAGTGGGCGTGGGAATTCTGGGAGCGAAGATTTACCGTATGGGTACTTTGCGGTACGGGAATCCCATCAAGATCAGCACGGCCCTGAAAAGCCTGAAAAAAAGCGAATAAACAGATGTGAGAAGACTGAAAATTGAAAATTTTCAATCCCAGGTTTATGTCTGCGCGGCATCCACAAACTTGACATGCGCAAAAGGCCGCGCAGAAATGGGGTTAAATATGTAAACATGTGAGACATGTAAAAGGGCTGTCGCAGAAGAATTTCTTTCTGTGACAGCCCCCTTTTTCTGCGCCCCAATTTTCTATCGCTTATGCAGAAACCGCAGGAATTTTGCGGCAAGCTCCGGATCATATACATTGCCGTTATCGTCGGCAAGGCACTTCCGGACATCATCTTCCGTATAAAACCCGCCGGTGACGGTGGGAAGGGTCCGGGAGATATAATCGCTGGCAAGGTGGATAATCCTCGCTTCCATGGGGATCTGCTCTCCCTTCAGCCCGCCGGGATAGCCTTTTCCGTTCCAGTTCTCATGAGTACAGTGAATGATATCCGCAATCTTGTAGAGTTCGTCGAACTGCCGCGCCATGGTATAGCTGTGGGTCACATGCATGTGCATCTGGGATTTCTCTTCCTCGGTCCGGGACTGGCCCCGGATCACAAAGGATTCCGGCAGCTTTGCCATACCGATATCCTGATACAGGGCGGCAATGCTGATTTCCTTTGCCCGTTCCCGGGTAAATTTCAGATACCGGGCAAAGTCATATGTCATGCGGGCGATGGATTCCGCGGATGCTTTGTTCAGGACCTGCCGGTCATATAAGCGCTCCATAATGTAATTGGGGATACGCAGCTCATGCTTCAGGGCAGTCTTGTTCTGGTACATCTTGGCATCTGCACGGGAAAAACAGTCATGAAGGGTTTCAGCCTCGCTGTTCCATTCCGCGGCGCCCAGGGCAACCGACAAAGGCAGGGTCAGGCTTTTGTCGTGGCGGCAGTTGCGGGCTACCCGCCTGCAGTAATCAAGGGCGGTTTCCAGCGTGGTGTCGGGCAGGATGACGCGGAATTCATCTCCGCCGCATCTTGCCACAAGCCAGTCGCTCTTGGCAAGGTCGTTCATGATTTTTGCGATGGTCTGAAGCAGGGTATCGCCGGCTTCATGGCCGAAAATGTCGTTTGTCAGCTTCAGAAAATTTGCGTCTGCTGATATCATGCAGATTTTACGGTCTTTTTCTGTGGAGTAAGCGGCCACCGCCTCTTCAAATTTGCGGCGGTTATAAAGTCCCGTCATGGAATCTTTTTCCGCCAGGGATTCCCAGGCTACTTTCTCCTGCTGGTGCAGACATTTCTGGCTTTCCAGGGATGAGATAGTGTTTTTCAGATCCAGTTTCGACTGCCCCAGAAGGGACAGCTGCCGCATCAGAAGCAGAAGCATGTCTAAAATATTGTGAAACTGTGTGCCTGTCATGACCGGAAGGGCATGAACGGCAGACAGATAAGCGTCCTCATCTGTACCGAGGCTGCGGGCGATCTCGCGGTATTCCTCATCACTGAGGGGGTTTTCCGCCAGGCGGATTCTTCCCGCCAGCATGCTGGCAATATGGATATCGCCGGCCATAATGTTGATTACCGCATCCGTAAGTCCCGTAAACTGGCAACGGCATACATAGGGGGTGGGCTGTATGTAAGCGCACAGACCTGACACAAACTGCTCATAGAGTTCGCCGGCTGCCGGGGATTTCGCAAGTATGTTCTGGTAAAAACTGCCGTATTCACTGTCCCGCGTAAAGCGTTTCCCGGAAGGATTCCGGACACTGATACTCAGTTGAAGTGCGGCAGACAAAGAATCCGTCAGCTCCTGCAGGGAATTTATGTCAAAGATATCAGGAAATGCGTATGCTTTCACGGATTCACCTCCTAGTTCCGATTCTGTATTTGCCTTGGACCTGGTTCCGCAGCGTTTTTTATACATTCATTATACTGTCTCCGGCATCAAAAATCAAGTCTTTAAAACAGGGGGGAGGAAGGGGCGGAAAGATGGGAGGAATGTCCGGGAATGCCGTGACATGCCGGACAGGGCGCTGTATTATCGTTGCCGTAATGGTATAAATAGGGAGTAAAATCTAAGGGAAGTCAATTGACAATTAGTATGGAAAGTGGTATCATGTCTATGGAATGAATACATAAAGAGTAATGGTGGGAAAATGAATAAGCAGCAGATATTGATTGTGGATGACGAAGAAATAAATCGCGCGATACTCATGGAAATGTTTGACGATGAGCGCGATTCATATGAGTTAATTGAGGCAGAGAATGGACAGGAAGCGGTTCATCAGATTGAAAGCAATCAGAATATCGTGTTGATTTTGCTGGATGTTATCATGCCTATCATGGATGGATTTAAGGTTCTGGAGTATATGCAGGAAAAGGATCTCCTGAAAGGGATTCCTGTCATACTGATTACCGGCGAATCCATTAAGGACAGTGAAGGCAGGGCATACGCGTTCGGAGTGGCAGACGTTATACATAAGCCCTTCTATCCTTATATTGTCAAGAGAAGATGCAGTAATATCATCGAACTGTATCAGAACAAACGGAATATGGAAATCCGCCTGAAAGAGCAGGAGGAGGCCATCAGGGCACAGGAAAAAGAAATTCGTGAGACAAACGAGTTTATGATTGATGCCCTTAGTTCCGTTGTGGAGTCCAGAAGTGCGGAGACGGGCGACCATACCAAGCGTATTAAGTATTACACCCGGATTATGGCAAAGTGTCTGATGGACCATTTCCCCAGGTACGGGCTGTCCTATGTCCAGGTGGATGCAATTTCCAGGGCGTCGGTGCTGCATGATGTGGGAAAGATCGGTATTTCGGATGCCATTCTTCTGAAGCCGGGACGGCTGACCAATGAAGAATTTGAGATCATGAAGACACATACCACCATAGGCTGCGATCTTCTGGAAAAGTTTTACAGGGACCGTGCAGGTGAATTCTACCGGTATTGCTATGACATCTGCCGCCATCATCACGAGAGATGGGACGGGAGGGGTTATCCGGATCATCTGGTAGGGGATGATATTCCCATCAGTGCACAGATTGTTGCGGTTGCCGATGTGTATGATGCGCTGGTAAGTCCAAGAGTATACAAGAGTTCCTTTACGAAGACAAAGGCCTATGAGATGATTGTGAACGGTGAGTGCGGCCAGTTTTCCCCGGATATTCTGGAGTGTTTCAGGCTTGCCAAAGAAGATTTCTTTAATATTATGGAAGTAATTGGTGTGTGATATAAGCAGGCAGCAAAGAAGAGATTGCGTTTTGCTGCCTTTTTTCGTCATAACTTTTCAATGGTGACATTTGGGAGGAGAAGTATGTATGAGGGGGAAAACCATGTGCTTCCCATAGAGGATGCACTGGAGATGATTCTGGTGTTCGATGGGACGGGGGTAATTTCCTACGCAAATGCGGCAGCCAGAAAGAAACTCGGTTCGAAGGAGCTGTCCGGCAGGCTTGTGGGTGATGTTTTTCCAGGCACGTTTCAAAAGTCCGGGAGCGGATTCGCGTCTGATTTCCAGTTCGGAAACGATACACGGCATCTTGTGGCATACAGAGAGAATCACACTTGTTTTCCGGTGGAGGCCAGGATCATAGAAGATGGCAGCCATCCCGGGACATACATATGTATGGCGAATGATATTCTGGAGAAGGAGCATCTGGGCAGGGAAATCGGCCAGGTGCGGGAAGAAGCGCAGCAGGCGGAAAAAGTAAAGGCAGAATTTGTGGCAAATGTAACACATGAACTGAGAACGCCGGTCAATGGCATTCTGGGTAATGTGAGGGAACTGCTTGGGAATGTGACGGATGCGGAGACGCTGAAGTCCCTGCGGCTGATAGAGCGGTGCTGTGGGGATATGAATAAAATCATCAATAATATTCTGGATTTTTCAAAGCTGGATGCAGGAAAGTTTGTCCTGGAGCCGCGACAGTTTCATTTCAGGAATATGCTTGACTATGTGAAAGCACAGCATATCAATAAAATTACCGAAAAGGGACTGGATTTTTTCATGACCGTATCGCCGCAGGTGCCGGAATATGTGGTGGGAGATGAGCTGCGGATTGTGCAGATTCTCAACAATCTCCTGTCCAATGCGCTGAAGTTTACCACAGTGGGTAAAATTACCCTGGAAGTTCTGAGGACGGCGCGGGTGGAAGATAAGACCGAGTTGTTTTTTATTGTGTCGGACTCCGGCATAGGTGTTGCGGAGGAGGACAGGGATAAACTGTTCCAGAGTTTTTCCCAGGTGGATGCCTCCATTTCAAGAAAGTACGGCGGAACGGGTCTGGGGCTGAATATCTGTAAGCAGCTGGTGGAACTGATGGGCGGCAGAATTGATGTGGAAGGCAAAAAAGGGAAAGGGAGCCAGTTTACCTTTTCCATATGGGTGGGAGTTTCCGAAGAGGAAAACAAATCCCAGGAGTCTTCCGATGATGTAAAGGCCGCCTTTTTGCACATGGCCGCGCAGCCGGAAGACCCGGATGAAAGCTTTGGGGAAGCCGGCAGATACGGCACTCCAAAGAATCAGGAGATTCTGAAGAAAAATTTATCCAAACTGATCCTCTGCGTGGAGATGGAGAACTGGGAAAAGGCAGAAATGTTTATGGAGACGGTCAGGCAGCTGATGGAAGACGCGCCTCCGGAGCGGAAACGCCAGGCGCTGAAGCTGAAGATGGCAATCCAGAAAGAAGACTATGACAAGGTGATCAGTGAATATCATAAATTGACACAAGTGAATCCGGCCTCCGGCTCTGAACAGTGTGACGGCGGGGCTTCCGGCTGAATTGCGGCGGCCGCGGCCGGAGGGAGGTATGGGTATGCGTTATGGGGAGCAGAATATGGCGGAGATTCTCATAGTGGACGATCTGGAGTTCAACAGGATCTTGCTGGAGGAAATCATCAGCAGGATGGGATTCCGCCCGGTTTTGGCCGAGAGCGGTGAAGAGGCGCTGGCGGCCATTGGGAAATCGCTTCCGGTGCTGGTGCTGTCTGACATTTCCATGCCGGGAATGGACGGTTACGAACTGTGCAGGGCCATTAAGAGTGATAAAAAGACAAGGCATATTCCGGTGATTTTTATTTCTGCAAATGATACCACGGAAGATGTGGTGGAGGGATTCGGCCTTGGGGGAGCAGATTATATTACAAAGCCCTTTGTGCCGGAGATTGTGGAGGTACGCATCAGGACGCAGCTGCGCCTGCATGAGATGAACAAGGAACTGAAGGAGGCGAACCGCAGGCTTCAGGTTTCGGTCACGGAACAGACCAGACAGATAGAGCAGGAAAAAAAGAGTGTTTTGTATGCACTGGCGGCTATCGCGGCACAGAATTCCTGCTACCGGAAGGAACATATCGAGAGGCTGAGTCAAAACTGCAGCATTCTTGCCCAGGGAATGCAGCTTTCTGCTGTGTTCGGGGATCAGGTCTCAGATGCCTATATTGATACGATAGCGCTGGCGGCGCCATTGTGTGATATCGGAAATATCGGCATTCCCCTGGAACTTTTGAGAAAGCAGACATCACTCACCGAAGAGGAAATGGCAATAGTCCAGAACCACACCAATATCGGGGCGAAGCTTCTGGGTGATTTGTATGTGGATAATGATTATAACGACTTTCTGAGCACTGCCGTGGATATCGCCCATTACCACCATGAAAACTGGGATGGAAGCGGTTATCCCTCCGGCCTGAAGGGAGAACAGATTCCCCTTGCCGCACAGATTGTTTCCATAGTGGAAGTATATTGTGCGCTGACGGAAAAGAAAAATTACAGCAGGGAGGAAGCTTTCAGGATTATGGCAGAGGAAGCGGAAGTAAAGTTTAACCCTGAGATTTTTAAGATATGTCGGAAGATAGCAAGACTGCTTCAGTGAAAACGGTTTCCGGAGCCGGCAGGAGAAGGTATGACAGAGCGGGAGGTATGAGGGATTGTGATTAAGGACGAAGAGTTTCAGAGAATATCTTTTTTTATGAAACAGCGGTACGGCATAGACTTAAGCCAGAAAAAAGTGATTGTAAACGGGCGCCTGGAAAATTATATCAAGCGCGGGGGCTGGAGCAGTTTCGATGAATTTATGAATGCCGTGGAGCATGACAAGACCGGACAGCAGGAGAAAATGCTGGTCAATTTCCTGACCACCAACCATACCTACTTTATGCGGGAATTTGAACATTTTGATTTTTTCAAGGGCCAGGTGCTTCCGTGGCTGAAGCAGAAGGAAGCCGCCAGAAAGGATTTGCGTATCTGGTGCGGTGCGGCGTCTTCCGGGGAAGAGCCGTATATGATTGCCATGGTGCTGGCGGAGTTTTTCGGTATGGAGAAGCCCCAGTGGGATACCAAAGTCCTGGCCACGGATATCTCCACGAAAGTGCTGCAGAAGGCGCTTGCGGGAGTGTATACCGCCGAGCAGCTGAAGAGTGTCCCGCCCCAGTGGAAGAAGCGCTTTTTCAGAACGGTGGGCGGGGGCGCACAGTACCAGGTGGTGCCCGAATTAAAACAGGAGGTTATTTTCCGGCAGTTTAATCTGATGGACCCATTTCCTTTTAAAAGGAAAATGCATACCATATTTTTGAGAAATGTAATGATTTATTTTGACGAGAAAACAAAACGGGAACTGGTTCAGAAAGTCTATGATGCGCTGGAACCGGGAGGATATCTGTTTATAGGGACAACGGAAACACTGGACAGAAATTCCTCACCGTTCCAGATCATTCAACCATCAATATTCAGGAAATAGGGAAGGAATAAGTTGATAATGCGGCCAATAAAAGTTTTGATCGTGGATGATTCCATTGTGTTCAGGGAGCTGCTGGTTCAGAATCTCAGCAGGGATCCTGCAATCAGGGTAGTGGCAACGGCAAAGGATCCCTATGAGGCTAGGGATGCGATCCTGGCGTACAAGCCGGATGTGATGACTCTGGATATTGAACTTCCCAGAATGAGCGGAATTGAGTTCTTGCGGAAGCTGATGCCCCAGTATCCGCTGCCGGTGGTGGTAATCAGTTCCCTGAGCGATAAGGTGTTTGACGCCATGAATGCAGGGGCTGTGGATTTTGTGGCAAAGCCCGCCGTGTCGAACCGCAGACAGCTGGAAGATTTTATCCGGAATGAGCTTCTTGTGAAGGTTAAAATTGCGTCCACGGCCAGGATTGGCAACATTAAGAGGACTGTGATGGCGGAGCCGCAGCATCTTCTGGCCAAGAAGAACAATCTGATTGTGGCCATAGGCGCCTCCACCGGGGGCACAGAGGCGATTTTTAGTGTGGTAAAAGATTATGGGACAGATATTCCGGGGATTGTCTGTGTCCAGCATATGCCGCCCGGATTTACCGCCATGTATGCCAAGAGACTCAATGACCAGTGCCGGGTACGGGTGAAGGAAGCGGAGACCGGGGACAGGGTAATGCCCGGACACATGCTGATTGCACCCGGAGGCGACAGGCATATGCACCTGGTGAAGGTGGGAGATGGCTACCAGGTGGAAGTGAAGCCGGGGCCGAAGGTCAACGGACATTGCCCGTCTGTGGAAGTTTTGTTTGAATCCGTGGCAAAAGCAGCGGGTTCTGATGCGGTGGGAATTATACTGACCGGAATGGGCGGCGATGGGGCGAAAGGCCTGCTGTCCATGCGAAAGGCAGGAGCCAGGACCATAGGTCAGGATGAATCCACTTGCGTGGTTTATGGAATGCCCAAGGTTGCTTATGATCTGGGAGCGGTAGAGTATCAGGAAAAGCTGGCTGATATCGCTGGAAGAACATATGCATTGCTAAATAAAATGTAAAGGAGAAAGAACATGAAGATTCTATTGGCGGAGGATGACTTCGCAACAAGGAAGTTTATGGCAGGCTTTCTCTCAAAGTATGGTGAATGTGATATCACTGTAGACGGAATGGAAGCAGTGGACGCGTTTATGATGGCTTTGGAGGATGGCGAGCCGTATGATCTGGTGTGTCTTGACATTATGATGCCGGTTATGGATGGATACCAGGCTCTTATGGGTATCCGCAATCTGGAAAAACAGCGGAACATTCCCGAGGACAAGGCTGTAAAGGTGATTATGACGACAGCCCTGAATGAGGAAAAGAATGTAAAGATGGCATTTGAACTGGGGTGTACCATATATTCCGGAAAACCCATTGATCAGGAGCGGTTTGAACAGGCAATGAAGAAACTGAATTTGATCTGAGAAAAGAGGAAAGGAGAAATATATGGCTGAAGATTTTAACACAGACAGTATGCTGGATATGTATCTGTTCGAGAACGGTCAGCTGCTGGAGCAGCTGCAGGAGACTGTACTGGAACAGAAGGATGCAGACTGCTTTGACGAGGACAGTATCAACGAAATATTCAGAACCATGCATACCATAAAAGGTTCCTCCGGTATCATGATGTTCGACAATATCACGGCAGTGTCCCATAAACTGGAAGATATCTTTTTTTACCTGAGAGAATCCCATCCAGACAATGTGCCCCATGTGGAACTGGTGGAGCATGTGCTGGAGGTAGAAGACTTTATTTCTAATGAAATGGAGAAGATCCGAAACGGTGATCCTGTGGATGGTGATGCCAGCAACATTATCGCGAATCTGGATAAGTTCCTGGAGATGATCAAAAACGGGGGAGCTGCAGGAAAAGTGGCAGCGGAAAATGTACATGAGGAACCAAAGCATTTTTACATTGCGCCGGTGGCTACAAGCGCAAGCCGTTTCTACAAGATTTTTATCAGCTTTTTCCCGGAGACGGAGATGGCGAATGTCCATGCATATAAGACAGTGTATGCACTGAAAGAGATTGCGGAAGACATTATGTATTCCCCGGAAGATATCCTGACGGATGAGAAGAGCGGAGAGACCATCATAAAAGAAGGTTTCCGCATACTTCTGCAGGCACAGTGTACGGAACAGGAAGTGCGTGACCTGATCGGTGTGGGATATGACATCGAAAAGGTGGAAGTGTATGAGTGTGATGCCAACCAGTTCCTGCTGGGATTTGACTTTGGCGACCAGGCTCCGGCTCCCCAGATTGATCTGGAGTCCAGTGTGGAGACCATAGAGGAAAAGCAGGAAGAAAAACAAAAGGAAGGCGCACAGGAAAAGAAAGAAGAGAAACCCAAGATTGTTCCCGGGGATTTTGTCATTCAGTCCAAGGAACCCGGAAAGCAGAAGAAACTGGCAAAGGATAAGCCCAAGGGTGAAAAGGCATCCTTTATCAGTGTGAATGTAAGCAAGATGGACCAGCTGATGGATCTGATCGGGGAACTTGTGATCTCCGAATCAGTGGTACTGCAGAGCTCGGATCTGAAGGTGCCGGGCCTGAACCTTGATAATTTCAATAAGGCCGCAGCGCAGCTGGCTTCCATTTCCACAGATCTGCAGAATGTTATCATGTCCATGCGAATGGTTCCGCTGACAAATACTTTCCAGAAGATGAACAGGATTGTGTTTGATGTGTCCAGGAAGCTGGGAAAAGATATTGAATTTGTGATGGTGGGTGAAACCACGGAAGTGGATAAGAACATTATCGAGCATATTTCGGATCCTCTGATGCACCTGGTGAGAAATGCCGTGGACCACGGAATCGAGACCAATGAAGAGCGTGTGGACAGCGGAAAAGTGGAGAAGGGCAAAGTCACATTGTCTGCAAGGACAGAAGCCGGTAAAGTATGGATCAGTGTGGAGGATAACGGCAAGGGCCTGGATCGGGATAAGATTCTGGCGAAAGCCAGAAAACAGGGCATACTGGACGATGGCAAGCCGGATGGGGCATATACGGACAAGGAAGTGTACCAGTTTATCACACTGCCTGGTTTTTCCACAAACGAGCAGGTAACGGAGTATTCCGGGCGCGGCGTGGGTATGGACGTGGTAGTACAGAATATACAGGCCATCGGCGGTGCACTGGAAATTGAGAGTACACCGGGCCATGGAAGTACCATGAGCCTGAAGATTCCTCTGACCCTTGCCATCATTGACGGCATTGTCATGGAAGTGGGATCTTCGTCCTTTGTCATGGAGACGGGAGTGATCAAGCAGTTTATCCGTGTGAAGGAAGACATGATGGTTCATGAGCCCAACGGAGATGAGTTTGTCATGATCCGTGGCGACTGTTTCCCTGTGATCCGCCTTGGAAAATGGTATGGCCTGGAGGAATACCGGGAGTCGGTGGAAGATGGCGTGATGCTGATTCTTGAGGTGGAAGATAGAAAGATTTGCCTTCTGGTGGATAAACTGGTGGGCGAACAGGAGATAGTGGTGAAACCGATTCCTTCTTATATTAAGAAGGTCAAGGGCCTGTCTGGCTGTACGCAGCTGGGCGATGGAAGTATCGCCCTGATATTGGATGCCCCTGGGCTTGTAGAATAGTTTGGAAAGAAAGGAACGGTAAATCGTATGGATGAAACGAATAGATTGTTGGGAATGCAGGAAGAGACAAATTCCGGTTCGGACAGCCGTGATACGCAGAAGGGCAAATATATGACCTTTAAATCCGGGCCGGAGTACTTCGGACTGGAAATTCAATATGTGCAGCAGATTATTCAATTTCAGTCAATTACCAAGATTCCTGAGACGGAAGATTACATAAAGGGTCTGATCAATCTCAGGGGAAGAATTATTCCGGTAGTGGATGTGCGCCTGAGATTTAAGCAGGGAGCCTGTGAATATAATGACAAAACTTGTATTCTTGTCATTCATGTGAAGGACACTATCGTGGGGCTGGTGGTGGAGCAGATTGCGGAAGTGGTTGAAATCAAGGAAGAGAACATTCTTCCCCCGCCCAGCATCGGAAGGGCAGACAAGGCCCATCATAAATATGTATATGGCATTGGAAAAGTCGGTAATACGGTGAAACTGCTTCTGGATCCGGAGAAGCTATTGTATGATGACGATTCTTCGGATTTGGAATCATCTAAATTGAAAGAAGAATGAGAGGTATGACAGTGATGAAAAACATGAAGATGAAAACAAAATTGATATTGGGATTTGGCGTTCCCATCCTTTTGACGCTGACCAATATCATATTCAGTGAGGTAACCACAAGGACTGCGGTGGGAATTACTGATCCGGCAAGACAGGAGCAATACAGGGTGGGGGCTACCATTTTCACAATAGCACTTGCTCTGGTCTCTGTGATTGTCACTTTTACCATTGCCTATTTTCTGATTAAGATCATCGAGAAATCCGTGGCGCAGCTTTCCGATGCTGCAAAGCAGATTGCAAAAGGCCATGTGGAGATCACCATGGAAAAATACAACAATGATGAGTTCGGCGACCTGGTAGACGAATATACCAAGGTGATTGAAAACATCAAGTACCAGGCTCACATTGCGGAAGAGGTTTCAAACGGAAATCTGACAATTTCCGTGAAGCCGGCATCTTCCGATGATCTGCTGGGACATTCCCTGAAGAAACTGGTGGAGGATAACCACAATGCCCTGAGCAATATCAGCGATGCCGGTTCCCAGGTGACCGTCAGCTCCTCCCAGGTGGCAAGCGCAAGCCAGGCCCTGGCCCAGGGTTCCACGGAACAGGCAAGCGCCATTGAGCAGATTACGGCTTCCATTGATGAGATTGCAGAGAAGACAAAACAGAATGCGGAGCAGGCAAATTCCGCAGCTAATCTGGTGATTCGTGCCATTGGAGATGTGAAACAGGGCAATGTGCAGATGCAGAGCATGGTAGCTGCAATGCAGGATATCAATAAAGCATCCGAGAGCATTTCCAAGATCATTAAGACCATTCAGGATATTGCATTCCAGACCAATATTCTTGCACTGAATGCTGCCGTAGAGGCCGCCAGGGCAGGAGAAGCAGGAAAAGGTTTTGCAGTTGTGGCGGAAGAAGTCAGAAGCCTTGCGGCAAAGAGCCAGGAGGCAGCGGAGGAGACCGCAGAACTGATTGAGGATTCCATAGATAAGGTGAACGCAGGTTCCAAGATAGCGGACGAGACCGCAAGGGCAATGGAAGAGATTACAAAGGTAGTTCAGGAGAGCGAGCATATCATCAACGGAATTGCAGAATCTTCCAATTACCAGGCTACTGCAGTGGCACAGATCGAGCAGGCTATCAGCCAGGTATCCCAGGTGGTACAGACCAACTCCGCTACCAGCGAAGAATGTGCTGCCGCCAGTGAAGAACTGTCCAACCAGGCTTCCAGGATGCGTGAGATGCTTTCGATTTACAATCTGGGGAATGGACAGAGTACTTCCATAAAGAGCTCGTCAGGTTATTCCTCTTCCGTTTCCAATGCAAATGAGCAGGTGATTTCACTTGGGGATGGCTTTGGAAAGTATTGACAGGAACTGAAAAGAGAGAGGTGTAGTCAATGAATCTGTTTGATGAATTAAGGGCGCTGGGCGTGGACGTGGATGACGGACTGAAGCGCATTATGGGAAATGAGAAGCTGTATACGAAACTACTGGGATCATTTGTGAAAATGGTAAAAAACAATGCAGTACAGCCGGACTTTGACGCCGCAGACTGTTCGGAAGCCATTGAGAAGGCTCATGCCATAAAGGGAACGGCAGGAAATCTGTCCATCACTCCGATATATGAGTCATATACGGAGATTCTGAACCTTCTGCGCACCGGAAAGCCGGAAGAGGCAAGAACACTTCTGGAAGGTATTTTGCCGGTTCAGAAGAAAATCATTGACTGTATTGAGCAGAATATGGCATAAGGTATCGGACTTAACTTGCAGGGCATACCCGGGTAGATACAATGATCATAGCGCTGTGGGAAGAGTTCCTGCAGCGCTGTTTTATCATGTGGGGAAATGCCATGTGTGATAGAAAGGGAACACTTCTTTTTTGACATAATTGAAAATTACAACCAGGAGGATTGAAAATGGAGGATGTTACTATGAGGGCTGAAGGCCTTCACAGTATGGATGATCACAATGCAGGTTTTGGACTGGAAGATGGAGGGGCGCAGCACAGGCCGCAGAGGGGCGTGAAGCTGCAGCCGCTGGATGTGATAGATGGATATATGGTCCGTCCGGGATTTTACAACAGGGACGGTGCAACGGCATCCTCCAATGGCGTCAGTTTTACGATTCATTCCCATGGTGCTACAAGCTGTACCCTGCTGCTGTTTCATCCACAGGAAAAGGAACCCTATGCAAAGCTGAAGTTTCCGGAGTCCTATCATATCGGAAACACTTATTCCATGCTGGTATTCGGGCTGAGGATAGAAGATTTTGAGTACGCTTTCCAGCTGGATGGGCCTTATAACAAGGAAAAAGGATTGCTTTTTGATAAAGACACAGTTTT
The DNA here is from genome assembly GCA_910577185.1 of uncultured Acetatifactor sp. Lineage (GTDB taxonomy): Bacteria > Bacillota > Clostridia > Lachnospirales > Lachnospiraceae > Acetatifactor. Next base: position 9,422 of record CAJTLR010000003.1, on the reverse strand, counting down.
GCTGGATCCATATGCACGGGCGGTAACGGGACAGAGAAACTGGGGAGAGCGTCCGGAAGATGGCGAGTATTTTGTATATCATGCAAGAGTTGTGGAAAACAACTTTGACTGGGGAAAGATCAAGCAGCTGGAAATTCCTCTGGAAGATCTGGTCATATATGAGATGCATGTGAGAGGATTTACCAAAGATAAATCTTCGGGTGTGACGGCAAGGGGAACTTATGAGGGGCTGCGGCAGAAGATTCCATATCTGAAGGATCTGGGAATCAATGCAATAGAGCTGATGCCGATTTTTGAATTTGACGAGATGGAAAACGCCAGGGTTGTGGACGGGGTACAGCTGTACAACTACTGGGGTTATAATACGGTGTGCTTTTTCGCGCCGAATACAGGATATTCCTCCGTTGTGGAACATAACCATGAGGGGGACGAACTGAAACAGCTGATCTATGAGCTGAAGCAAAATGGAATAGAAGTGATCCTTGATGTGGTATTCAACCACACGGCAGAGGGAAACGAGGATGGGCCGAGTTTTTCTTTCAAAGGAATTGACAATAATATTTATTATATACTGACACCGGATGGGCATTATTATAATTTCAGCGGATGCGGAAATGCCCTGAACTGCAATCATCCCATGACGCGCAGGTTTATTATCGACTGTCTGAGATACTGGGTGACGGAATACCGTGTGGATGGGTTCCGCTTTGACCTGGCATCCATTCTGGCCAGGGACCAGAACGGGGAACCCATGATGAATCCCCCCATATTGCAGGCGATCGCCTGTGACTCCATTCTGGGAAAGGTGAAACTGATTGCAGAGGCATGGGACGCGGCGGGATTATATCAGGTGGGACATTTTCCTGCATATAACAGATGGTCCGAATGGAACGGAAGATACCGTGACGATATCAGGCGTTTTTTAAAGGGAGATGAAGGGATGGCAGGAGCGGCAATCACCCGGATTACGGGATCCAGGGATCTGTATGACCCCATGGACCGGGGACAGAGTGCTTCCGTCAACTTTCTGAACTGTCATGATGGATTTACCCTTTATGACATGTATTCCTACAATATGAAGCACAATGAAAAAAACGGCTGGAATAACACGGACGGAGACAATAACGGCAATAGCTGGAACTGCGGGGTGGAGGGGCACACAGATGATCCGGAAGTGGAAAAACTGCGCCGGCGTATGGTTAAGAATGCTTTTGTCACCCTGATGTGCAGCAGGGGACCTGCAATGTTTTATGCGGGGGATGAATTCTGCAATACGCAGTTCGGCAATAACAACGCTTATTGTCAGGATAATCTTATTTCCTGGCTGGACTGGACAAGGCTGGAAGAGTATCAGGAAATACATGACTTTTTCCGGTACATGATTGCTTTCCGCAAAAAACATGCGGTTCTGAGAAAGCCCACAAGGGAGGCAGCCTGCGGTTTCCCGGATATCAGTATTCACAATGACTATCCCTGGAATGCCAGGACAAATCATACCAGCCGGCTCATCGGTGTCATGTATGCGGGAAGGGATGAGGCAGACGAGAAGGATGACATTGTTTTCTATGCCATGAATGCATTCTGGAAGCCTCTGGAAATGCAGCTTCCCGGTCTTCCCCAGAATATGAAATGGAAGGTTTGTATCAATACATCCGTGGAATATGAGGACGGAAAGAATATAGAGGAGGAGACAGAGTTTCATTTTGGCAGCAAGCTGAAGATTCCGCCTCGCTCCGCAGTTGTGCTTGTGGGGGAAGAAGAGGCATGACCGAACCGGTATGGGAACGTATCGGGCCGGCCTGCATATAATAGTGACTGCATTACTTCTTTGGGGGATCTGCGGTATGGACTGTGGGGACAGGATACTTTCGGAACACTATTTTGATGTTATCACGGATTTTCCGGTGAGTCTTCTGGAAAATAATACTTATGACTTGTGCTATGTGAATATTGACAATTTCTACAATATAGTATACATCAATGAATCAAACATCAGAAATGCCAATGAGTATATTTTTGACTACAACAGCGTTCCAAAGCTGTACGGCCTGATGCAGGAAGAAAGCATTGCACGGGATTTTGATCCTAACAGTCTGATTGTCAGCGGGATCACCCAGGTTCAGAGGGCGCCGTTAAGCCTCAGTGGACGAGGAGTGGTTCTCTGTGTCATCGATACGGGGGATGGTGTCATTTCATTGTCAATGGATTCAATCCGGTATCGGAAGAAACTGTGCGGTTTCATTTGTGAAAAATGCCCCTTTCCGGGGCATTTTTTCGTCTAGGACAAAAGGCTCCGGGCATATGGTATAGAGAGAATATGGGAAGGAAGTGGCAGGATGCTTCCGACTGTGGAGGAATTACAGCAAATGTATGAGGCGGAGATTACACTGGCCGACCGGGAAGGGCTGGCCGACCTGGACAGTGTGGAGATTGACAGGGAAAAACCGCCGGAGGACAGGATCAGGAGTTATCTGGAGCAGGTGCACAATCCTTTTCTGGCAAAGGCAGGGGATTACATACTGAAGTTTCGTTATGCAGACTGCCAGGAGGACATGGAGGACCGGCTGGCAGAGTATGTGGAAAAAATGGCAAGAATCCGCTGCTGAGCTGATTGCCGGAGCTGGACAAAACTTATTCCGGAGGAACGCAGATGAAGGCAAAAGAACTTTATAATGTGGGAATTTATCTCCGGCTGTCCCGGGATGACATGACGGAGAACGCAGGGATAGCCTTTGGCAGGCAGGAAAGCAACAGCATCAGTTCCCAGAGAGAACTGGTCCGTTCTTTCGTGCGCAGCCGGAAAGATATGAAGATTTATGATACCTATGTGGATGACGGATACTCGGGCGCTAATTTTGACCGCCCGGGTTTTCGGAAGATGATGGAAGATGTACTGGCCGGTAAGGTGGACTGTATTGTGGTAAAAGATTTATCCAGATTTGGACGTGACTATATAGAAGCCGGGAGGTTGATTCAAAAGACTTTCCCGGCTTTCAATGTGCGTTTTATTGCCGTGACGGATCATTATGACTCCCTGACGGCAGACTATCACGAAACTTCTCTGGTGCTGCCGGTAAAAAACTTTGTAAATGACAGCTATTGCAGGGATATTTCCGCGAAAGTCAGAAGCCATCAGAGAATAAAGCGGGAAAAGGGAGAATTTATCGGAGCCTTTGCGGTTTATGGCTATTGCAAGGGGGAGAGAAACAAACTGGTTCCGGATGCGTATGCGGCACGGATTGTCAGGGCAGTTTTTGACTGGAAACTGGAGGGCATGAGCTGCGGGGCCATTGCTGCCCGGCTGAGACAGCAGGGTATTCTTTCCCCCATGGAATACAAAAAGTCAAAAGGAGAAAGATTTTCCACAGGGTTTACCCCGGCAGTGAAAGAAGGCTGGTCTTCGGTTGCGGTGAAGAGAATTCTGACCAATGAGATCTATACCGGAACCATGGTACAGGGCCGGAGAGAGAAGATCAGTTATAAACTGGACAAATGCCGGGATAAACCCAGGGAAGAATGGAACCGGGTGGAAGGTACCCATGAGGCGGTGGTCACAAAAGAAGAGTTTGACAGCGTGCAAAAGTTTCTTTCCATTGACAGCAGGGCTTCCGGCGTCCGGAAAAGGGCACACCTATTTTGCGGCTTATTGTTCTGCGGAGACTGCGGGGAACCTATGATCCGGCGTGTGAACAGGTACAAGGGTGTGGAAAAGGTGTATTTTATCTGTCCTGCCAGAAACCGGGGAATGGGCTGTACCCGGCACAGCATTTGGGAGGAGGACCTGAAGCAGGCAGTACTGAAAGGACTCCGGACACAGGCAGACCTTCTGACAAACAGGGAAAACATATTGTGCCGTATGGAAAAAACGGCAGTTGACCGGGGGAGATTATTTCAGACGGCCGGGGAGATTGCCAGGCTGCGGGAAGAGGAAGAAAAATATATATCCCTGGAGCGGGGATTGTGGGAAGATTTGCGGGAAGGTGTTGTCAGTCCAAAGGATTTTCATGATTTCCGGGAAATTTACGAAGAGCAGACTGCCCGAATCCGGGAGGTGATCCGGAAACAGAAGCAGATGATGCAGACTTTGTACCAGTCGGGACTGGCATGTGAAAAGCGTCTGGAAGGTTTCCGGGAGAGGCCGGAACTGACGGAACTGAACCGGGATGCGCTGATCTGCTTTGTAAACCGGATTCTGGTGTATGAGGGGAAAAGGCTTTGCCTGGAATGGAAATTCCGCGGGCAGTTCAGCAGAACCGTAATGCCCGGCGGGGATGTATGAGGGAGGCGTGGGTATGACCGGAATGATCGGAGAAGACAATAGGGCGGCAGAAAGAGAGTGCAGAAGGTATTCGGCCGGTATTTATGCCAGGCTCTCCGTGGACAGCCATAATGAGAAAAATGAGTCCATTGAAGGTCAGGTGAGGATTGCGAAGTCCTGGCTGGAACAACAGCGGGATGTGACACTGTGGGGATGCTACAGTGATCTGGGGAAGTCCGGAACCAATTTTGAACGGGAGGGATTTCAAAGGCTGATGGCAGATGTGCGCCAGGGGAAGGTGAACTGCGTTATTGTCAAGGATTTTTCCCGGTTTGGGCGAAATTATATTGAGACGGGAAACTACATTCAGAAGATTTTTCCCTTTCTGGGGGTGCGGTTTGTTTCCGTCACAGATCATTATGACAGCTTATATGCGGAGACAGACAGTCTGGGGACAAATTTGAAAAACCTGGCCAACGAGATGTATGCCCATGACATAGGGATGAAGGTGAAGAGCGCCAAGAAAGCCCTGCGGGAAGCCGGAAGCTATACCGGGGGAATTCCTCCGTACGGATACCAGGCAGAATGGGAGAAGGGAAGGAAGCGCTTATGGATGGAAGAGGAAGCTTCGGGGATTGTGAAGGAGATCTACAGACTCTGGCGGGAAGGGAAGAGCATGAGGGAAGTGGCAGAGTGGCTTTATCAGAAAAAAGTCCATAGCCCGAAGGATTACCGCCATTATGGTCATGTGTTCCGGAAAGAGGGAGAGACGCTGCGGGAATGGTCAGGGGCTACCCTGCGGCTGATTCTGACCAATCCGGTATATATGGGATGCGCGGCAGATATTTCCCCGGATGGGGCGGGTGAGCAGCAATTTTTGGGGAAGGGCTGCCAGGCAATGGTGACCAGAGAGCAGTTCCTTGCGGCTGTCAGACGGTTCGGGAGCATGCAGGAACAGGGAGGCCGGAAGGAAGAGGCGCACGGTGAGGATATTTTTGAAGGACTCTTGTTTTGCGGTGAGTGCGGCGGCAGAATGGGAAGGACGTATCATGTCAGGGAACTTGCCTCCGGCGGCAGACAGAAGGAATATGGGTATTTCTGCAGGAGATCTGCCCGCATGGACAGTTTTGCCTGCGGGAGGAAGTATATTACAGGCCAGGTACTCTGGCGGCTGGTGGGGAGCGCCCTGAGACAGGAATACCAGGTCAGGGATGTGAAAACCCAGGAGCTGCTGGCGAAATTCTGCGGGGAGATCAGGAAAAGAAAAAAGGTATTGGAGAAAGAACTCCAGGATATCCGGAAAAAGGAGGAAATGGAAAAGCGGAAGGGAAGTGAGCTGTATCAGAAATACCGGAGCGGGGAAGCCGCCAGGGAGGTATTTGTGAACTGGAGGGAAAAGGAGGAGAAAGAAGCGCAGAAATACCGGGAGGGCCGGGAAAATGTGATGAGAAAAAAGAGGAAACTGGAGGACGCTGCAAGGAAAGAGGAGAGGTTTTTGAAGGAATGGTTTCTATCCGGTGAATTCCGGCCTGACCGGGAGCTGCTGGCAGCCCTGGTGGACAAAATCTATATTTTTCCGGATAAGGGTCTGGAAATAATTTTTCGTTTCCGGAAAACAGATTTTGGACAGATTCTTCCGGGGGCGCAGCAGTCCGGAGGTGCAGACTATGGACAGACAATATAGAATTGCGCTGTATATGCGCCTTTCAAAAGAGGAGGGAAATCCGGAAGAAGAGAGCGGCAGTATCCGGACACAGCGGATTCTGCTCCGGGGCTTTGTGGAAGCGCATTTTGAAGGATACCGGCTGTATGAGTTCCGGGATGATGGGTATTCAGGGACAAATCTGAACAGACCGGGTGTATCCGGGATGCTGGATATGGTGAGGGCGTCGGCGCTGGACTGTATTATTGTAAAGGATTTCTCCCGATTCTCCAGGGATTACATTGAGCTGGGTTCTTATCTGGAACAGATTTTTCCTTTTATGGGGATAAGGTTTATTTCCATAAATGATCATTACGACAGTGACAGATGTATGGGACATGCGGGGGAACTGGATTTCTGTTTCCGAAATCTCTTGTATGATCTTTACAGCAAAGATTTGTCGGTGAAGGTGAAGTCTTCCCTTGCGGCCGGTAAGGCCCGGGGACGCTACATCAGCGCAAATTGCCCTTTCGGGTATGAGAAGGATCCCGGGGACAGGCATATGCTGGTGGTTGCGGAGGACGAGGCTGAGATTGTGAGAAGGATTTTTGATATGACTCTGGAGGGAATGACTTCGGCCAGGATTGCAGGGATTCTGAATGCGGAAGGAATCCGGACACCTGCAGAGTTTAAAAGGGAAAAAAGCGGGAAGGGACAGAAGGGAAAGGGTAAAAGTATGTGGGCAGCCGGTACCATATGCGCCATCCTGCGGAATCAGGTATATACGGGGGATATGGTGTACGGAAAGACCTGGAAAGAGGAAGTGGGAGGCAGAAACCTGGCCAGACCCCGGAGCCAGTGGAAGGTTTTCCCAAATCATCATATGCCTGTTATCAGCAGGGAAGTTTTTGACCGGGTTCAGAGAGGGCGGGGCCGGAAACATGTGTCTGCCGGGGGCGACAGACATCCTTTAAGCGGTTTCCTGACATGTGCCTGCTGCGGAAGAAATCTGTACATCAGGAAAAGCCGGGAGCCGTATTTTTGCTGTCCCGGCCTTTCGGTAAGTGCCGGCGGGGGATGTGTCAGAAGGCTGGATGCCGAAAGGACAGGGCAGTTTGTCCTGAATGCGGTACGGCAGAGGGCAGAGAGTACTGCGGACGCCCACAAGCTGTGGAAGAAAAGGGAACAGGAGCTTGCGGAGCGTATTAAAGCGGTGAGAGCGGAGAGAAAGAAAATTCTGGCAGGGAGAGCTGCCTTAAAGAGGGAAAGGGTAGAAAATTACCAGGGATACACCGAAAAGAAGCGTGCAGGGGAGATAGGGAAGCCGGCAGAGGAGTATCAGAGGATACAGCGGGACCTGGACGGAAGGGAACAGGAGCTGGAGCGTTTGCTTTGGGAGAACAAGGAGAAGGAAGCCTTTCTGGAAGAGCAGTTGTCAAAGAAGAAGGATAGGGCAGAGCTGCTGGTGTATTGTGAAATGGATATATTAAGACGAAATACCGTACAAAGACTGATCCGGAAAATTATGGTGAGGGATGATAGCCATTTGGAGATATTCTGGAATGAGGATGCTGCAATTATCTGACACCAGAGGGAATTGACTATAGAAACCCGGTGTTTCTGGACAGTGAGGGAAACAGCAGAATCCTTGCGATCTGGGATCAGACGATTCAGACCGGGACTCCGCCGGAAGGATTTTTCTATGGTACGGAATACACAAGGGACGATATCAACCGTGCCCTGCAGTCGGAGGATCCTTACAGTATTGTGCCCAGCAGGGATGAGATCGGACATGGCAGCAGTATGGCCGGGGTGGCGGCGGGAAGCATACTGGATAACGGGATTGGGTATCTGGGGGCGGCGCCGGAGGCCGACATTGTGGTGGTGAAATTAAAGCAGGCAAAAGAGTATCTGAGAAAATTTTTTATGATACCGGCGGGCGTCCCGGCGTATTCGGAGACGGATATCATGCTTGGGGTGCAGTATGCGGATCATTTTGCGGACCAGGCGCAGACTCCGGTGGTGATCTGTCTGGGGCTGGGAACCAACTACGGCGATCATGCAGGCAGCGCGCCACTGCCCAGCTATCTGGACGCAATTGCGTCAAAACGAAGACGGGCAGTGGTGGTATGCGGCGGAAACGAGGGAAATGCGGCACATCATTTTCAGGGAAATCTGGGACCGCCCGGCAGCCCGGGAAGCGCGGCCGGCATACCCGTGGAAATCAGGGTGGCGGATGATGCGGAAGGGTTTCTGCTGGAATTGTGGGGAAATGTGCCGGATGTGTTTACCGTGTCCGTGCGCTCCCCGGGAGGGGAAACCATACCGCCCGTGAGACTGGGAATACGGGACAGCATCACGTACCGGTTTGTGTACGAAAGGACCAGGGTAACCATAGCGGGGACATTGGTGGAACCGGCTTCCGGGGAGGAGGTCATAGTACTGCGGATTGACCTGCCCACACCGGGTATCTGGACATTTCAGGTGGAAGCGGTGGGGGATGTGCACAACGGGGTTTTTCATATGTGGCTTCCCATTACCGGTTTTCTGAATGTGCCGGTGCAGTTTCTGGAGTCTACTCCTTATGTTACGCTGACGGAGCCGGCCATGGCAAAGGATGTGATCAGTGTATCCACATACAATGCCGCCAACAACAGTTTTTATATTGATTCCGGCAGGGGATTTACCAGAACCGGGGCAGTCAATCCGGATTTTGCGGCCCCGGGTGTGAATGTGTCCACCATTCGCGGCAAGGAGACCGGGAGCAGTCTTTCGGCGGCGCTCACCGCAGGGGCGGTTGCACAGTTCATGGAATGGGCGGTGGTACAGGGCAACAATCAAATGGTGGCTACCAGGGAGATAAAAAATTATTTCATCCGGGGGGCCTCCAGAAGTGCAGGCACTTCTTACCCCAACAGGGAGTGGGGGGAAGATGGTATTATAGTGTCAAGTTAGTAAAGAACCAGTGAAATCAAGGGTTTCCGCTGATTTAGTCCAAACCGAAAATTGCTGTGAAAACAGCAAAATGATTTGGAGGGGGTATTTCGAATCGCAAAACCGAAAAAACAGCCAGCCTGACACTAATTTACCATCAGCCCTAAAGAGACCGTTTCAAATTTTGTGTAAACTCAAAAAACTGACATAAGATTTATGAATAGTTGCAAGCGGGCAGAGCCGGTCTTCTGGTTCTGCCCTTGTCTGTATTATACAGGGAATTTTATCCCTGTCAATGCAGTGCCTTAAAATCTCTTTTACAGATTCCTGCCAGATAAGCGCTCCTCAAAATAAATCTCCAGCTGGGAATGAATCTGGCCCCAGTCCTGGCGGTGGCCCGTCCATTTCTTTGTGATGTCCATCATTGCCAGGTACAGCATTTTTAACAGGCTGTCGTCGGTGGGGAACACGGTTTTGGATTTCGTTACTTTCCGCAGCTGGCGGTTGAACCCTTCGATCGCATTTGTCGTGTAAATCAGACGCCGGACCGCTTCCGGATACTTAAAATAAGTGGACAGGGTTGCCCAG